>CAZGDJ010000155.1:2696-7541 GCA_964524635.1 uncultured Rikenella sp.
GCATATGTAAAATTCGGGCCAAGCCAGTTCACCAGCACTATCACTAATATGGGAAGGGTCACTCCTGAAGGTCCTGCTGCTGAGTATCTGGAGGCAATATCAGTTGTCGCGCCACCGCCACACAAACGGATTAAGGTAACCTGCGGGCTGATATCATTGAAACAGAAGATGATAATAACACTGGGATCTATTATCGATTCAACAGCACTTGAGCGTACATTTATGGGGCATCTGACAGAATTAGGGCTGAATGTCAAACTTTTGAGTAACAATTAATCTTTAAATTATGGCAATCTGTAAGAGTTGTGGAGTTGACCTGGGCGAAGGCAATGACAAATGTCCCTTGTGTGATACAAGGGAGGAACCTGGAAAGATAGCATCGCCGGCTGATTTGCTTAATTTTTCAAAAAAGGAAAACCGAAAACAATTATATGAGCTGGCAATGATTTTGTTTGCTTCAGCAATTGTGATTACGATTGCAATAAATGCTGTTTTTGGGAGAGGCAACTGGTCAATGCTGACAACAACCTGTATCGGCTATGTCATGGCCGTAATCACTATATTGAACTTTTCAAAGCATCATCCTTACTGGCTAATAAGCGGATGGATGGCAGCCACCCTGTTGTTGCTATTCATTCTCGACCGGTTAACAGGCAATAAAGGATGGTTCTCGTCAGTGGCAGGACCAATAACAGCGTCCTTGGCTATTTTAACAGGTGCGGTTATCTTTTTCAATTCCTTATCGAGGTACAAGGGACTAAACCTGATTGCATCAATACTCCTTGCCCTGGCTATCTTTGTGTTAACCATTGAATATTTCATTGATAGGTTTATTTCTGAAGTTTTCACCCCCCAATGGTCTGTTGTTGCAGCAGCCTCACTTGTAATTCTTGCCTCCATACTTATTTTTGTTCATTACAGGCTGAAACGCGGGAGAAGCCTTGGCAGACTGTTCCACATTTAAAAGCAATGAATACATTATTAAACAGATTTCTGGGTTATGTACGTTATGATACCAGGCCTGAAGAAAACTCAGGCCTGACTCCTTCATCAAAAAATCAGACTGAATTCGCACTGAAACTGGTTGAAGAGCTCAGGTCTATAGGGCTTTCAGATGTTACAATGAGCGCACATGGCTATGTGATGGCAACGCTTCCATCAAACATTGAAGCTGCGAGACCTTCCATTGGCTTTATTGCCCATATGGATACCAGTCCTGAAGCACCTTCTTCCGGAATCATTCCATTAATACATAATAACTATGATGGCCATGATATTATCCTGAATGAAAAGAAAGGCATTACTCTGTCTCCGAAAGAATTCAAGGAGCTCAAGAGTTACAAAGGACAGACAATTATAACATCTGACGGCACTACTCTGCTAGGTGCTGATGACAAAGCAGGTATAGCTGAAATAGTAACATCCATGGAGCGGATGGTGGCAGACAAATCCCTGAAACATGGCGATATACAGATAGCCTTTACTCCGGATGAAGAGATAGGCCGTGGAGCTGATAAGTTTGATGTTGATGCTTTCAAGGCAGACTTCGCTTATACACTTGATGGTGGCAGGTTAGGCGAGCTTGAATTTGAGAATTTCAACGCAGCATCTGCTGAGATAAAAATCACAGGTCGTAGCGTCCATCCCGGTACAGCCAAAGGCACAATGATAAACTCAATCAAACTGGCACAAGAGATTGATACAATGCTTCCGGCCAGGGAAAGACCGCAATTCACAGCTGATTATCAGGGTTTCTTTCATCTTTATGATCTTAAGGGTACAGTTGAGGAAACAACAATGAAATATATAATAAGGGATCATGACAGCATAAGGTTCAGAGCCAGGAAGGAACTTATGGAAAATGCAGTGATAAAACTTCGTGAAAAATATAAGCATGCTGGCGTTCAGTTGACTTTAAAAGACCAGTATTTCAATATGAAAGAGATCATTGAAGCTAACTTCTTTGTTATTGAAGAAGCAATAAAAGCCTACCGCAAAGCAGGTATTGAGCCTATAATACAACCTGTCAGGGGCGGCACTGACGGAGCCCGTCTCTCTTTCATGGGGCTTCCCTGCCCAAATATCTTTACCGGCGGGCACAATTACCACGGAAGATTTGAGTACATCCCACTGGAATCAATGGAAAAAGCTGTAGAAGTAATCATTAATCTGGCAACCTCAGATACTTTTCCCAAATACTGAAAAGAGTGTTCAGACTCTATGTCAAAAATACACTGACTGTAAATAAATAACAGATTGACAATTATATAAGTTGCTTAATTTTTAGTAATTTGCATTTATACTTGCGTTACGTTTATCAGACGGAAATATGTATTTACATATTTTATTGTTATTATTTTCACACTGTTATTTAATTAACAATATTTTTATATCTTTGCCCTGAAAACAGAAACCAAAACTATCTTGAGCTGTAATTTAAATGACTGTAATATGACAGTTGGGGAAATTTGCTCTTCAATAAATGGAGAGTTAATATGTGCTAAGGAAAAGATAAATCATCAGGTAGAATTTGCTTTTGCCTCTGATCTTATGAGCGACGTGCTGACTGTCAAGTGTGACAATCTGCTGTTAATTACAGGACTTGCCAATCTGCAGACAATACGCACGGCTGAGATGTCGGATGCTGTCTGTGTACTTTTAGTGCGCAATAAAGCTGTATCTCCTGAAATGAAAGAGCTGGCCGAAGAGCTTGGCATTCCCATAATATGTTGCAGATCAACAATGTTTAAAGCAGCAGGGGAACTATACAGGGCGGGTCTTAAACCTTTATTCTGAAGAATGTGGCAATGAGCTTTGAATATAAAGTTGAAGGCGGTGACTTTACTCATGCCGGGTATGCATCAAGTCAGGTGAAGAAGATGCTTAAACAACTCGATGTTGATAACAACATAATAAAAAGAGTTGTCGTCTGCCTTTATGAAGCTGAGGTTAACATCGTTGCTCATGCTTCCAGCGGAACAATATTTGTTGCCCTTGATGCCGACATGATCAATCTGAAGCTTGTTGACAAAGGACCGGGTATTCCTGACATTCCGCTCGCAATGCAGAAAGGTTATTCTACCGCTTCAAAAGAGGTGAGGGAAATGGGGTTTGGTGCAGGAATGGGTTTACCCAACATAAGAGAAAACGCCGATATATTTGATATTACAAGCGAAGTAAACAATGGAACCACGCTCGATATAACCATTTTACTAAATGCATCAGCAGCCTGATAACATGGAAAAGAAGTTCTTTCATCATGCTCTGAGAATACGTGAAGACATTTGCACGGGTTGTTCACTATGTATAAGAGTCTGCCCCACAGAGGCACTGCGAATAAAGGACGGCAAAGCTCATCTTATTGATGACCAGTGCGTTGACTGCGGCGAGTGCTTCCGAAAATGTCCCGTACATGCAATTATCATTGAACAGGATGACTTTGACCATATCTTCGATTACAAGTATAGGGTTGCACTGGTACCTGCAGTATTACATGGTCAGTTCAAGCATGAAGTTTCTATTTCAGAGATAAGCGCGGTTCTTAAGAGCCTGGGATTCACATGGGTTTACGAGGTGGAACACGGAGCTGAGGCTCTAAAACCTGCCATAGAAGATCTTATGAAGGTACGAGCCTTGCCCAGACCTCTTATATCAGCATATTGTCCTGCTGTTGTTCGTCTAATCCAGGTTAAATATCCGGCACTGAGGAGAACTTTTGCCACAATAAAGGCACCGTTGGAGATGGCTGCCTTTTATTGCCGTCGTGTACTACGTGACAATGGAGCACACAATGCTGAGATTGGTGTGTTTTATGTAACCCCATGTGCAGCAAAGATTGCCGCAGTTAAATCTCCTGTTGGTGAAGAGACAACTCCTATTACCGGAGTAATCAATATGGACTTCATATTCAACAAGATAAGCCGCACTCTTCGTAACAAGGGTGAGTTTGGTGCAGCCGGCGATCATCCATTTACTCTTAGCCCTTCCACACTTGTGTGGAGCCTGACAAACGGTGAAGCTGCGAATGTTGAAGGCCGTACTATGGCTATTGATGGAATGAACAACGTTATGGAGTTCCTTGACAAGCTTGAGAATGATGAAATAACTGGTATAGATTATCTTGAACTCAGAGCTTGTGATGAAGGTTGTGCAGGAGGTGTTCTGCTCTCTGCAAACCGCTTCCTTGTTGCGGAAAGACTTCGCAATAAAGCTAAAAACCTGAAGCCTGGTAAACCTAAAAAAGGAGATAACGAGATGCCGGCGATTACCGAATACCATGAATACCTGCAGGGTAAAGTCCGTATCTCGGAAGAAATAAGACCCAGGTCAATGTACAGGTTCTCAGCCGATAGGGATAAGGCAATGAGGATGATGAAGAGGTCGAGAAGGCTTATGTGCTTCCTTCCCGGGACAGACTGCGGAACATGTGGTGCACCATCCTGCCAAAGCCTTGTTGAAGATGTTGTAAGGCAAAGAGCCAATATCTCTGATTGCATCTTTATAAGGCAGATGATGATTGAGCACGGAAAACTACATCCGGACACTTCACACAGAATTATGAGAAAGATTTGGGGTGAAAGTAACTTTGAAAAGAATTGTAACAAAAAAGGAGCTGAAAATGAAAGTAACTGATTTAGTTCAAGAACTTGATCTTACTGTTTTCTCAGGACATGAAGGACTTGGACGGGAGATTAAAGGAGGATATACGTCAGATCTCCTGAGTGACGTAATGGGCCATTCTCAGGCCGGAATGATATGGGTGACAATTCAGACTCACCGTAATGTCATGGCAATTGCCTCTCTTAAAGAGCTGGCCGCAATTATTATTACCAATGGTGAGAGACC
>CAZGDJ010000156.1:0-7528 GCA_964524635.1 uncultured Rikenella sp.
GAACTATGAAAGGTTTCTGGACAGTAATTCTGCTTATCGTTTCAAACACTTTTATGACTTTTGCCTGGTACGGACACCTAAAATACAGGAGTGTGTCAAAACTTGAGGCATGGGGAATGGGAGCAGTTATTCTGGCGAGCTGGGGAATTGCACTCTTTGAATATTCCTTCCAGGTTCCTGCGAACAGACTTGGTTTCAGAGGCACCGGCGGACCATTCTCACTTATTGAACTAAAACTGATTCAGGAGATTATATCCATTTCGGTTTTCGCTATTTTTACTCTTGTTGTATTCAGAACTGAACAGTTCAGGCTAAATCACCTTTTAGCTTTTTTCTGCATTCTTGGAGCAGTTTTCTTCACCTTCAGGAAATAAATACCGATCATCATTCAGGATTTCGATTTTTAAGATTTCAGGCATTTAATACAAAGTGCCAGAGTCTTTTATTTGTCACCTGATTGCCTTTTTTGGTGGAAATTATTTGTACAGACGCCATAGTTTTAATAATTTTACTATAAGTCAATAAATAACCAGCCCATGAAACGGTTTGTGATCTTTCTGTCAATTGCAACGACAATGCTAATACTCTGCTCATCCGCGAAAGGTCAGAATACCTTTCCGCAGGGTTTCAATTATCAGGCTATTGCACGTAATGCAACCGGAAGCGCAATAATAAATGCTGAGATGAAGATAAAAATCGGCATTCTTTCGGATACAATAATGAACACTCTTGTGTGGGAAGAGGAACACACAGTCATGACTAACGGTTATGGCCTGTTTACTCTTATTGTCGGGGGGCCCAAAGGCATCAGGACAGGTGGATCCGCAGCGTCATTCAACCTGGTAGACTGGTCTGCATCCCAAATGTACATTTACATACAGATAAAGAATCCGGCAACGGCATCGGCATATACACCCATGGGTAAAGCCAGGTTATGGTCTGTACCCTATGCATTATTGTCCAGACAATCACAGAGCGATCTCTCCTCTCCTTTCTTAATGAATGTTGATACTGTCTATCTGAATCAGAATATGGCCATTGGGTCTGCCAAGCCAATGGGTGCACAGCTGGCAGTCGTCAGCGGGAACGATGCATCTCCTGATCCCTTATTTGAGGTGCGTCGCAAGGATGGTCAGCCTGTGTTTACTGTTTACAATGATGCCGTTACCATCAATGTTCCTGTTGGTGGCAAGAAGGGCTCACCTTCAAGAGGAGGTTTTGCAGTGGGGGGATTTGATGAATCAAAAGGAGCATTTGTTGCAGATCTCTTCAGAGTAACACCAGACAGCATCAGGATGTATATAAACAATAATCCGACCGGTACCAAAGGCTCTCCCTCCCGTGGCGGCTTTGCAATCGGAGGATTTGATAACTCAAAAGCCACCGACAACCTGTTTCTTAATGTCTCGGCAGCATCACTGGTAGGAACTGTAAAATCCACAGCCCAGATGTTATGGTATCCGAAAAAAGAGGCATTCCTTGCCGGACGTATTCAGATAGCATCTCCTGACAGTGTAGGGTTGAACTCTACATCACTTGGTTATCACAGCATTGCGGCAGGGAACTGGTCGCAGGCGTTCGGCTACAGGAGCATAGCTCAGGGACTTTATTCAACTGCCATCGGCAATATGGCAAAGGCAACAATGCCAAACTCATTTGCCTTTGGTAATAATGCCCAGGCAACTTCAGCTAATTCATATGCACTTGGTTCCGGTGCCATAGCTTCAGGACAATACTCATTTGCCTTTGGCTCAGTGGGCTTTAATGATTCTGGAGTACCCACAACTACTTCGACTACTGCATCAGGAGATTATTCGATGGCTCTTGGTATGGGCGCTGTGGCGAGTAACAAAGGTGCCATGGCTCTCGGAGTACAGACAATAGCTAGTTCACTTGCTTCCACTGCTCTTGGCTACTACAGCAATGCCACAAACAACTATTCCGTTGCCATAGGTTATAAAGCCGTTGCTTCAGGGTACGCATCAAATGCAATAGGATATTCTGCAGAATCTATTGGCAATTACTCAACTTCAATAGGTTATAACACCACTACATCTGCGGCCACAAGCTACGCATTCGGATATAATGCAGAAGCTTCAGCAACTTATGGGTTATCACTTGGAACAAACACCCTTGCTGCAGGCACATATTCAACGGCAATGGGGTATCGTTCACAGGCAAACGGAACCAGATCAATCTCTATAGGATCATTTTATTCAACTTCTGTCTCCATTCCGAAGATTGACATTGGCACAAGTGATCCTTCAGATGAATTTTCTTTCCTCCCTGCAAGACCTGTTACTGCACTTACAAATGATACAAGGTCATTCAGCAGAGACAATATTGCCAATGGAACTTACTCAGTTGCAGTTGGTAACGGTAACCTTGCAGAAAATGGAGGAGTAGTATTCGGTTCTAACAGTGATGCACTTCAAGGCGGAGCTGTAGCACTAGGAACAGCAGCTACAGCTAATGAGAGACACTCAATAGCCGCAGGATATAATACAACTGCAAATGGCGTGTACTCTCTGGCATTAGGCAATAATATTTCCACAACCTCATATGGGGAAATAGCGCTCGGACAATGGAACACAGTCTATACCGGAACAACGACTTCATGGAATGAGAATGACCTTCTTTTCTCAATCGGCAATGGAGTAAACAGTACCAACAGGTCAAGCGCGCTGACAATCTTCAAGAACGGTAAAACAATACTAAGAGGCAAATATGCTGTTACAACATTCAACAACAAAAGGGCGATTTTTACTTACAACCCGTTGACCGGACAGTTTGTTATTAAAGATTATATTTATGGGGTTTACTCTATTATCCAGCGTGATGACCCTTCAATAGAGTATTATTACAGCGGATATTTTGCTGATTCAGGGTCAGAGGGTACTTACAGAGGCTTATATGCAGACCTTTTAAATACTTCTGAGCTTAATACAACTGATCTTTTTGCTACCGGTGCTATTATAAACGGAACCTCAGCTGATAATCCTTCAGGGTTTGATTTATATGTTGACGGAACAGCTGGTGGTGATTATTCATGGAACAATTTGAGCGATCTGAGGCTCAAAACAAATATTGTCACTATACCCTCTGCTCTTTCAAAGGTTATGAAACTCAGGGGGGTTAATTTCAGCTGGAAGGATACTGAAAGCCCTGAGAAGGGAACACGGATGGGTTTCATCGCCCAGGAGGTTGAGCCAATCGTTCCGGAGGTTGTAAATAAGGATGGAGATTTATATTCTATGCAATACGCCCCTATGACGGCGCTCCTTGTTGAGGCTATTAAGGAACAGCAGGCAAAAATTGATGAGTTGACAAAGAAACAAAAGCAGTCAGAAGTTAAAATTGAAGAGTTGACCACACGTATTCAGAGGCTTGAGAAAATAATATCCAATTTGGAAAATAAATAATTGTACCTAAAAAGCAGGCTATGAAAAAACTAATATTTTCCGGGATTCTTGGATGCATTTTACTTGCTGTCAGTTTTACGGGTTTTAGCCAGAGTACTTTTCCTCAGGGGTTTAATTACCAGGCTATTGCACGGAACGCATCCGGAGCTGCGATCATAAACACTGACATGAAAGTCAAGGTTGGTATTCTCTCTGACACAATAGCGAACACTCTTGTGTGGGAAGAAGAACACTCAGTAAGAACCAACGGCTATGGTCTTTTCACTCTTGTTGTCGGGGGACCGAAGGGCACCCGTACCGGAGGTTCAGCCGCAACATTCAACATAATAAACTGGTCTGCCTCACAGATGTTTATTTACATTCAGATAAAGAACCCGGCGACAGCTTCCACATATACCTCTATGGGTAAAGCAAAGCTGTGGTCAGTACCTTATGCATTACTTGCCGGTAAGTCAGAGCAGGATCTCTCCTCTCCTTTCTCAGTAAGTGCTGACACTGTCTATACAGGCCATAATCTTTCAATAGGATCTAACCGACCCCTTGGAGCCCAGCTTGCCGTGGTGAGTGAGAATGATGCATCTGAGGAGCCCCTGTTTGAGGTTCGTCGCAAGGATGGTCAACCAGTTTTTACGGTTTACAATGATGCTGTCACTATTAATGTGCCAATGGACGGTAAGAAAGGCTCACCCTCAAGAGGTGGATTTGCTGTGGGAGGTTTTGATGAATCAAAAGGAAGATTCGTTACAGACCTTTTCAGGATCACAGCTGACAGCGCAAGGATTTATGTCAACAATACTCCCTCAATCGGAAAAGGCTCACCTTCAAGGGGAGGCTTTGCAGTAGGTGGCTTTGATGACTCAAAGGCAGGTCATACTGAGCTCCTGAGAGTGACACATGACAGTACAAGGATATACACCAATGAATCAAGTGATAAAGGATTTGCTGTGGGATATCTTTCAACTGCACAGGTCAGAACTGACAATTTCATGAAACTGAACAAATCAAATTACTTCATTGGCCATGGTAGCGGAGTACGTAACACAACAGGTACAAGAAATGCTTTCTTTGGATACGAATCAGGAGTAAGAAATACAACAGGAACTGATAATATCTTCATCGGTTATAATGCAGGTTATTATAATACTTATGGCATAAACAACATTTTTGTCGGAACCAAAGCCGGCTTCTTTAATTCATCACAGCCAGAGTCAACTCAATGGAGCGGAGATGATAATATCTTCATCGGTGATTTCAGCGGGTACAACAATATTCTTGGCTTCACAAATATTGCCATTGGCACCTACAGCGGGTACAATAATAACACGAATTATAATGTTTACATAGGTTACCGTTCAGGGTATTCAAATGTCACTGGCATACAGCAGGTTTTTGTTGGTGATCAGGCAGGATATATGACTACAGGCAGGATGAATACATTTTTAGGTGCAGCATCAGGAACGAGAACAACAAGTGGTGCAAACAACTGTTTTGCCGGGGCTGTATCAGGATCAATGAACAGGTCGGGGTCACACAACACATTTCTGGGCAATCAGGCCGGATTTACACAGACCGGAGGTGACACATTATACAACTACAATACATTTGTTGGTTCAATGGCAGGCGCTTCAGGCAACGGAGACATAGGTAGCGGAAATATCTGCATAGGCTATGAAAGCGGTTACAGAAACGGTAATAACCTGGGCGATAACAACATTTTCATTGGTAATAGGGCGGGCTATGATGCCACAGGAAGTCAGCAGCTTTATATAAATTATGGTGCTGGCGCACCTCTTATATATGGAGATTTTGCTAATGACAGGATACGTCTTAATGCAAATGTTGGAATAAACTACAACGGCGTTCCTGGTTACGGCCTCATTGTTGATACTCCGGAAGCACCACCGGAAGAGGTTTACGCATTATATGTCATGGGAAGTGCCTATGCTTATGGTGGAACTTGGGTAAGCTCCGACCTTGCTCTCAAAAAAAATCTAGAACCCATCAAGAATTCCCTGGAAAAAGTTTTATCCCTGAAAGGATATACTTATGAATGGGACAGAGATAAATTTCCTGAGAGAAAATACAGTATGATTAAACAGGTGGGTCTTATTGCGCAGGATGTGGAGAAGGTGCTTCCAGAACTTGTCAAGCCTGATATGGATGGTTACAAAGCTGTATCGTATGAAAAAATGGTCCCTGTTCTTATTGAAGCTATTAAAGAACAGCAGGTCATTATAGAAGAACTGAGGCAGCAAATAAAGTCACTGGATGATAAGATCAATAAACTTAATTAACAATAGGTTAAGAGTAGTTTGTCTTTATTACCGACATATGAAAGAGACTTAGATACGAAGTCTCTTTCTTCTTTTGTTTACTTTTAAGGATAAAAAAGCACATGGATGTCAAGATTGAGGAGACCTGGAAACAAAAGCTGAAAGATGAGTTTGAGGAACCATATTTTCAGGCACTTACGGCTTATATCAGGGAAGAATACAGGACAAGACAGGTTTTTCCCCCTGCCGGTAAGATATTTAATGCATTCGATCTTTGTCCTTTTGATAAAGTTAAGGTTGTTATTATCGGGCAAGACCCCTACCATAATATTGGGCAGGCGCATGGGCTTTGTTTTTCGGTCATGGACGGCACAGAATACCCTCCAAGCCTGATAAACATTTTTAAAGAGCTTAATCGTGATACTGGTGTTCCTGTCCCATCATCAGGTAATCTTGAGCGGTGGGCAGGGCAGGGGGTTCTGTTGCTCAATGCAATTCTAACAGTCAGGGCTCACGAGGCAGCCTCACACCAGAACAAAGGATGGGAAAAATTTACCGATGCAGCTATCAGTGTCCTCAATATTGAAAGAGATAACGTTGTTTTTATGCTTTGGGGCAACTATGCACAGAATAAGGGTGCGGCTATTGACCCGACACGACACCTGGTGCTAAAAACAGTGCATCCCTCTCCCCTCTCTGCTTCACGTGGTTTCTTCGGGTGCTCCCATTTCAGCAAGTGCAATACCTACCTGGCTGCCAGGGGAATTGATCCGATAGAATGGTGATCAGGGCTTTAAAGCCGTTGTTACAACACTTTCGATGTCTTCCCATGGTTCATATCCGAGAGATATCCTTATCATGCCGGGCTCAGGATACCTGGCTCCCCAGACGGCTTCTACAGGCATCAGAATAGTATGAGAGTCTCCCAGGGTGGGTATAAGTCTTATCTCCGGATAAACACCTGCAATAAAGCGGTCTCTTGTTTTTTCTTTTTCTTCACGATTAGCTCCCTTGAAATCAAAAGTTATCATTGCTCCAAAGCCTTTTCTGCCAAAAAGATCCTTTGCGGTATTGTGAGTCTCATGTGACATAAGCCCGGGATAGAAAACCTTTGATACCAGTGGTGATGCATCGAGCATTGAAGCGAGCTTGTAAGCGTTATCACATTGTCTTGTATAACGCAGCTCAAATGAAGTCAGCTGCGTCTGCAGCCTGTATGCATCATCGGGCGATAGCATGTGACCGACAAATTTCCGGTATTCAATAGCTTTCTGCATAAGTGTTTTGTCATTGCCGCAAATCACGCCTGCAGTAAGATTCCCATGACCTGACAGATATTTTGTAGCGCTGTGAATGACAAGATCCGCACCATCTTCAAGTGGTCTCCAGAGATGTGAGGTTGCAAAAGTATTATCAATTATTACTCTTGCCTTATTCTTTCTTGCTTCTCCTATTATTCTCTTACCGTCAGCGACAATTAATAATGGATTTGAAATGGTTTCAAAATAAATGAGGTCAGGCTTAATATCTGATATAATTTTGCCAAGGTCATCATAATCATAAGTTCTTCCTTTTGGATTGAAGAAATCTATTTTAAGACCTCTCCTCTTCTCAAGGACACTGCTTATGTATGAAAGCGTACCTCCGTAAATTTCTGAGAAGAACAGCCACCGGTTCTTTTTTCCTGATTCCTGGAAAATTGAAAGTGCAATGTCAATGGCAGCCATACCGGATTCAGCCAGCAATGCCCATTCAGAGCCTTCGCTCTTCATTATGGCTTCTTCAGCAGCCACAACAGTGGGATTGCGATATCTTGAATATATATAGAGATCC
>CAZGDJ010000157.1:0-7524 GCA_964524635.1 uncultured Rikenella sp.
CCATTTACGTTCAGGAGTTCCTTCTTCCCATTTCCTACCTCCATCACTTCTGGGGTAGGAGGTCATGTAAACAGCTGTTCCGGCAACGGGCATAGCACCTTTACCGCCTGCAATACGATCACGGATTTCACCACCGGTACCAGTGGAGGCGCCATTGAACGGTTCAACGGTTGTCGGAAAATTATGTGTCTCAGCTTTAAGTGATAGAACAGATTCAAAAGTTTTTACTTCAAAAAAGTCTGGTTTATCCTGTGAGACGGGAGCAAACTGCTCAACAACAGGGCCCCGTAGAAACGCACAGTTGTCTTTATAAGCTGAAACGACATGATTTATGTTTGCCCCGGTAGTCTTCTTTATAAGATTGAACAGTGTCGATTCGCGTTCAATACCATCCACAATAAAAGTCCCGTTGAATATCTTGTGACGACAATGCTCAGAGTTTACCTGAGAGAATCCAAAGACTTCGCTGTCAGTAAGTTTCCGTCCAAGCGACCTGCTTAAAGAAGAGAGGTATTGTATTTCTTCCTCCGAAAGGGCAAGACCTTCCTTTTTATTATATCCCTGAATATCATCAATCTCAATGACCGGTTCAGGGTCATGATGAACAGTGAAAATATCCTGGTCAAGGCCATGGTAAACACGCTGAAGCATAGGATCATGGGCCTGATTCTCAACTGTTGCAGGAAAATACTCCTCAATGCGGGTGATACCTTTAATAGCCATGTTCTGGGTAATCTCAACTGCATTTGTACTCCAGGGGGTTATCATTTCACGTCGCGGACCAATATAAATTCCTGGTAATGCACCAGAATCCGTCTGATTTGCATTGCCAAAAAGCCATGATAGCCTGTTTCTTTCTTCAGATGAAAGCGTTGCCCGGGAGTCAACTGCAATAATGTTCCTTGATGGCGTTTGAAAGAAGATTATCATTCCTGTAAATATAAGATATTGATAAAGAGCATGTTACTAAAAAACAAGATAAATTACTATGCCGCTCAAAGATAGCAAAACCCGATGTTCCGGACAGATAAATCTATTAACATGCTTTCCACAGCTTTCATTCATAACCGACGGCAGCATATCCTACCCAATGAGAGAGCTTTGCAGGTGCTGTAACGCCCATACGGAGATCACTTACCGGAACAGGCAGATTGGCAATGCTTGTGGAATAACCTGCTGCATAACCGTTTAGTGGCTTGTTTTGCTCCTTCGCCATGTTATAGGCTGTCAAAAGACCGAGAGGGACAGAATATCTTCCACACCAGGTCAATTTATATTCGTGATAATCGGAATCCTGAACGGTACATCTGTAGAATGCTTCTATTTTTTCTGGTGCAAGAGGTCCGCTGAGTATATCATTCATGATGCCATTTTCATATTCCACAGCCTTTTTGTAACCCACTGAATCAACACCGAATCTGTCATAGTTTTTTCCTCCCCAGTCTTCATTGCCGTAATGTACTGCATCAGTAGATATGACAATAGACCATCCTTCTCCCCATTTTAGCCTTGCCTCTTCCATTGTCTCTGATATTGCAGATGCCAGTGAAAATGATATATCCTGCATCCTCTCATAAGACATATACGGAATTATAACAGGAATAATAGTAACCTCAGGATTATAGTATTCAAGAAATGGTATCAGTGCTTCAAGCGAATGTTCGACAGCCTGAAGACTGTCGTTAATGACATACTGATCGCCGGGCATTTTCTTTATTATTTCACTCTGAAGATCAGATACTTTTACCAAACCTTCAGGGCTTTTCCATGAAGTAAAAGATCCAAAGACAATTTTATCCTCCAGGTTAAAATCCTTTGCTTTATGGCCTGTGCCGAACAGTATTACTACCCTGGATCTTACCTTTTCAAACAGGGCGGGGTACAGGTATCCGACATATGAATAGTCATCATGGGGTGAGATAGCAACCCTGAGAGGAGCAGTTCCTCTCAGGTTTTTTCTGGCATCGAAAAGCTGTTTGGACTGTGATCGTTCTACTCGTTTTAAGAACCTGTCAAGTTGCCATGAGTGTGATGCAAATCCGATAGTGTCAACAGGTTGACGAATCTCTTTTTTCTTATGGCTATAGCAAGATGTAAGTGCAAGAGTGCCCGTAAAAAGGCAAAATACCAATATCAGTTTTATCTTTTTCATTTTACTGCCCGGTTTCAGTGGTGTTTCTTTCATACCAGAATAATGAAATATCTGAATATGAGTAATCTGGTGATTTGTATATCCTCGTGTTGAAGTACTTTGCATCCTGCATTTGGACTATTTCTTCCTGCTTCTTAGTGAATTCAAAATTATATGCTGTGGCAAGAAACTTAATTTTATCTGGTCCTTCAGGTAACATAAAAGTTGACTGGCAGATTTTAATAAATGCAATAAGATAATTCAATTGTTTCTTCGGATCCTCAAGATCACTCACAATTGAGCTTCTGTATTCTCTTTCGTTTCTGAAAGAGGATATTGGACTGAATAAGTGCTTTGCTTTACGACCCATTTTAACGAAGGCTATTTCCCTAATTTCCTCAGCAAACGATGGTTTCATCTGAAAAACTCCAATGGAGAAATTTGCATAATCATTACCAAGGTTGATATAAAGTGTCTTAAGCATCACCGTTTCCATCTTATCACGCAAAGCTGAGTAACGAATAAGTTCAGGGAAGATGATTGCTATGCCTTCCTGGTATGAGATACCATATCGCTCAAATGCCGGTCTCATCCAGACCTCATTTTCGGTAATGAAGACTTCGGCCTGTTGCCAGTCATTGCCAAAGATTACAGGATAATCAACTGCCTGGGGAAAGATCCTCGCAGTTACAATTACAGTAAAAAGTAATGCCGTTAAAACGGACTTAGAACGGAATTTTACACAGCATGATGGCATTCTTCTTTGGAGAATAGTACATATAAGCTAAATAGTATTGCCCACCTTCTTTTGTAATATACGGACTGAAGAGATCTGACATGGATTTGCCGTCACTGAACTTCATGTTTCCATAATTATAAACTGCGTAACCTGTGCTGTTGCTGTTTATAAAAACATCGCCCTCCGCTCCCTCATAGCTGTTAAAGGTAAAAAGAGTTTTGCCATTAAGGTTGGTTATTTTGTTAGGATAGACCAATAAAATATCATCATATTTTACTTTACTATTCAGTACTCCACCCATTGTTGTCATAAAGTCCAGGGACGCACCGGGAATATTTGAAACAAATTCAGGATTAAAACCTGTTGCTCCGGATTGCATAATGTTGTCCTGCATCTGTTGCGCCATCTCCATTGCCAGTGCCATCTTTTCTTCATCTGTCTTTGCATTCTTCATCCGTTCATCCATTGATTTGCCCTGACTTTCAGTGACAGCTACATTCTCTGTCACCCATGCAGCAAATTTGTTCTCTGATTTATTGACTTCAAACTGGTCTATTCTGGCATAAGGCCCATAAGTCTGTCCCATGAAGTTTATCAGGTACTTGTCACCCGATTTTGAGATGAATTTCTTGTTTTTTAGCATAATGCCATCTGCATTTCCTTCTTCTTCATCATCAATTCCAAACTCTGCCAGCCGCGGATCACCTTCTTTTATTGGTCCCTGTGATACGCCATTTTTTACAATATAATACTCATTGCCGACCTTGTTTGTGACAAGCATCTTGCCGTCATTTGACATAGCTACAGATATCTCGGTATATACAAGCTTATTTTTGCCAAGATCAAGCCCGATAATTGCATCGTCGCATGCACAATCAGGTTCTGGTCCGGGATCAGATTTGCTGTTTCCGGAAAAGTCGTCTAACACGTCATTGACAACATTGTTTTTTACATTCTTGAGGAATTTGCCCACCTGGCCATTAACAGGTATAATCAAAGCAAGACTCAATAACAGCGAGAGAGTGGCGATCTTTTTCATATAAGCTTGTTTATGTGTTTTTTCCTGACCTTAAAAATAATATAAATGAAGAGCAAAAGGAATCCTGCAATAATAAAAAACGGGACCAAAAGTGACAGTATTGAAGATCCTATAGCGGCAACATTTTCGCCGGTTGAAACTATGGGATTGCCAATTCCTGCAGTAAGTTTCGATGAGGCGAGCCGTGTAAGAACGCTTCCACCCTGAACCGCAGCGGCAGCCCCTCCGCCAACAGTTGCGCCGGTTATCCATTTAAGGAGGTCATTTTCAACCGGCAGAACCGATGTTACAAGAAGTGTCCCTGCCACTATTGCCATGGGGGTGGTGATGGTATCCAGAAGATTGTCAATGAAGGGGATATAATAGGCCAGTATCTCGACAATAGTTGCTGTCCCAAAACTGATAATTGCAGGCCAGCTTGCCAACCACTGAAAACTTTCAGTCAGGGGCAGAATACCTGTTCGTGCTGCAATGCTCGCAACCAGCATCGGAACAAAGACCCTGAAACCGGTGCTGGCACTAAGACCAATTCCGATAGCGATACTTGTGATCAGTTCTGCGTTCATTGGAGTACTTTAAAAGTCTGCCCGAAAATACTAATTATGTATCAGAAACTTCATGACAGAACAGTGTTCTCTTTTTATCATTATTTCACCCTATTAAAGCCGCATCTTTCTATCAAGGCTGTTATTTCCGGGTCACGACCCCGGAAAGCTCTGAAAAGCTCATCAGGTTCACAGCTGCCACCTTTTTCGAGGATGTTTTTCCGGAAAGAATTTGCCGTTTCACTGTCAAAGATGCCCCTTTCCCTGAAGAGGCTGAATGCGTCAGCGTCAAGCACCTCCGCCCATTTGTATCCATAGTATCCTGCTGCATAACCACCTGAAAAGAGATGTCCAAAGGAGACACTCATATTTGATCCTTCAATATAAGGTAATATTTCAGCCGGGGCCATAGCAGAACGTTCAAAGTCAACAATATCTTCACTGAAAGGTTCTTTCAGCATGTGCCAGGCCATATCAAGCAATCCGAAACCGAGTTGTCGCATACTGGCGTATCCTTCATTAAATGTCAGCGATTCCTTTATTTTTGAAAGTATATCAGCAGGTATCTTCTCTCCAGTCTGGTAGTGGCATGCCCACAGGTCAAGCCACTCTTTCTCCCAGGCCCAGTTCTCCATAATCTGTGATGGTAACTCAACAAAATCACGTTTTACATTAGTGCCTGACAGACTTTCATAGGTACAGTCAGTGAGCATACCATGGAGCGCATGTCCGAATTCATGAAGGAAAGTTGTAAGCTCACTATGTGATAGTAAAGCAGGCCTTGAGTGTGTTGATTTTGTGAAATTCATAACAAGTGATACAACTGGCAATATCCTTTCACCCTTCTCTTTTCTCTGTTCGCGATACACTGTCATCCAGGCTCCGCCGCTCTTACCTTTACGAGGGTGAAAATCAAGCATCAGTACTGCAATTACCCCACGTTCGCCATCTGCCACCTCCATGGCAGTGACATCCTTGTTATAAACCGGAATTTCTTTGTTGACCTTAAAAGTGATACCATAAAGTCTGGTTGCCAGACCCAGAACTGCCTCCTGGACCTTTTCCAGTGGCATGTATGGTCTAAGAGCTTCATCATCAATGTTATACTTCTGCATTTTGAGTTTCTCTGAATAGAAAGGCCAGTCCCAGCGTTCAATTCTTCCGCAGTGACCGGTAGCATGCGCAAAAGTATCAACATCTGACAGGTCCCTGAGAGCGGCGCTTCTGGAAGCATCAAGGAGCTTTTCAAGAAATGAATTGACCTTCTCAGGAGAAGATGCCATACGTTCTTCCAGAGCATAAGATGCAAAGTCAGGATAACCCAGCAGGTTGGCTAGTTCCAGTCGCAGGTCAGTCAGCCGTTTCACCAGTGCCCTGTTATCAAATTCATTTGCGCGGTAGGCTCGTCTGGTATATGCTCTGAACATTTTTTCACGCAGATCCCGACGTTCTGAATATTGCATGAAGGGGATATAGCTTGGTGCATGAAGTGTGAAAAGCCAACCCTGAAGGCTCTTCTCTGAAGCGGCAGATGCTGCTGCTTCTCTTACACCCTCAGGCAAGCCTGAAAGATCCTCCTGATCAGTGAGATGCATCTCAAAGTCATTAGTTTCTGCAAGGAGGTTTTCTTCAAACTTAAGGGATAGAACAGACATTTCAATTGTTATGGCTCTGAATTTCTCCTTTTCTTCATCTGAGAGGCCAGCGCCACCGCGGACAAAGCCTTTATACTTGCGGTCAAGAAGGATATTTTGTTCAGGGTTTAATGCCAGCTGCTCTCTCTTATCATAAACCTCTCTTACTTTCCTGAATAGTTTAGGGTTAAGGGTTATGTCATTAGAGAAATCAGCCAGCAGGGGAGATACTTCCTGTGTGACAGCCTGTATCTCAGGTGTGGTATCGGCGCTGTTGAGGTTGAACAGAACAGATGTTATCCGGTTA
Organism: uncultured Rikenella sp.; assembly: GCA_964524635.1. GTDB lineage: Bacteria > Bacteroidota > Bacteroidia > Bacteroidales > VadinHA17 > SR-FBR-E99. Next base: position 6,396 of record CAZGDJ010000157.1, read on the forward strand.
AGTAATTCGCCACTTTTCTCAAGAGCTTCAACGGTATTTGTGAAGTCAGGTTGTGATTCGGTGAAGACTATAGCATCAATCTCTTTACGGGCATGTTCAATAGCATATTCAACCGCCGGTTTAAAATGGTCATGTTTTATTGAATTAAAAGGAGCTATGTTATACGGGGTATCCCACTTATGAACCAGTGGATTTTTTTTTAATAAATCTTTCTTCATGATAGTCGGATGATTTGCAAATTTAATAATTCGGTGGTCTGTGGTTATTATAATTATATGAGGATTGTTTATTCTATAATCCGAATTCCATATGGGAAACGTTTTCTCGGCCCCGAATGTTTATCCCTTCAATAGAATGACCGCTACGCGGTATAGAAAATGAGATTCTCTCATTGGGATGAAATCAAATATACTTGCCCGTAGGACATTGGGTAAAAATAGTTATTACATCATTTGTGGATATACAAAATCTTTGCCCGCAGGGCATATGGTTCTGTAGAATAATAAATTGGAAAAAATTTTTATACCTCACAGAGGTTAAGGGGAAAGGTTATTAAAACGAAAATCCCCGCATATCCTTAAAGATAAAACGGGGATTCTCTTTTGTTTACCACAATTCAGAATGGCAGATCGTCAAGTTCAGGACTAGGCGGAGGAGCATCTTCAAGAGAGACGTTACGGATAGCCTGCTGACCATTAGCTGACTGTGCACCGCGTATGATTGAAAGAGCGTTGAGGTTAGTGATATAATTAACCTGACCGTTCTTTTCCCATTTATTCCCTTTGATGTTGAAAGTAACTGTTACCTCTTCACGAAGCCATGATTCATCAATTATCTCGCACTTATCCTGAGTGAGTTGAAATTTGATGAAGTCAATGTAAGCCTGTCCGCTGCCACTTTCTTTATGTTCAATAACAAACTCACGCTTGCGGAATCGCTCGTTGACCTTCACGACCTGATAGATCTCGGCCATCTTGCCTGCTATCTGGTATTCCATTATTTCTGTTCTATGATAACGATCTTTTCAATTTTGTCACCTGCTTCGATCATATCAATCACATCCACTCCTTCAATTACTTTTCCAAAGCAGGTATGGTGTCGGTCGAGGTGTTTTGTATTTGCCCTGCCG
>CAZGDJ010000158.1:0-7466 GCA_964524635.1 uncultured Rikenella sp.
AGGTATTGACTGACCTATGTAATTTTGTAATGCCAGTGTTCCGCAGTTACCTGTGCTGTAAACCCAGGTTCCTGAAAGGTCAAATTTATCGCTGAATTTGTGAGTCATCGTAAGACTTACATCATGTCTTCTGTCATATTTGGCAGGAAAAACATTTCCATCATTTAGTTCCTGACCGGGTTTGTTAAACTGTCTTTCTGATTTTGACCATGTGTAACCCAGCCAGCCTGTAGTCTTGCCAAATGATTTTTGCGCAAGGAATTCTACACCATATGCCCAGCCTCTACCCATGCAGACTTTGTCTTCCCATCCTGTTGTTGAACCCAGGAAAGTGGCTCCATCCTTATATTCGATGAGGTTATCCATTGTCTTGTAAAAGCTCTCAATGGTCATATCAAGCTTCCATGGCAGACGGAAGCTTGATCCGATGGCTACCTGATGTGATACTGGTGGCTCAAACCGCCTGGTTACCGGCAGCCACAGGTCGGTAGGCAGACTGACGGCCGAGGTGGTCAGCAGGTGAACAAACTGTGTCATCTTGCTGTAAGAGATCTTAAAGGAGAGATTGTCCGTTGCCATAAAGCGCATTGAAATCCTGGGCTGAAGTGATACATAACTGGTATCCTGCACGTTAAATAAAGAAGCTCTTACTCCGGCATTCAGAGTAAAGCGGGATGATAAATCAAAATTGTCCTCCGCATATACAACAAACTCATTGCCATAAACTTTAGTATCACCAAATGTCGTGTCAATTGCACTGGCGTTATCCTGGTCATTGAATCTGTAGCTGGTAACTCCGGGTCTGAAATTATGATAGGTGTATACTGTTCCGAACTTTATAGTATGACTGGATGAGGGGAAGTAATCGAAATCAACCTTCGCTCCAATATCCATGATGCCTGAAAAATATCTGAAATAGTCCAATGATTTCTTGTCTGCAGCCAGGTCTTTCTTTAAAAATTCATAGGACAAATCAAATTTGTAATCGCTGAAGGTAAGAGTAGTATTGCTGAAAAGTTTATTGCTGAGCAGGTAATTCCATCTCAGTGCAGTGATGAAATTTCCCCAACCCATTCCTACTTTGTCTGTGTACCTGAACTTATGGCTGTCCTCATCGTAATGTGTGTACTTGTCTTTCAGGAATGCCTTGTCATTGCCCAGATATGTGCTGAAAAATAACCGGCTTTTCTCCGAGAACTTATGATTCAGTTTGCCGTTGAGGTCATAGAAGTAATAACCGCCGGTAGTTTGGTATTCAGGATCATCATTGGCGATTGCAATAATAGGACGAGCGAGAACATCAGCATAAGTGCGGCGGGCAGAGATTATGAATGACGTCGTATCCTTTTTTATCGGCCCTTCCACTGACAGCTTGGAAGATATGAGTCCAATTGAGTAGTTGCCATGTATTTCTTTCTCATTACCTTCCTTCATCCTGATATCGACTACCGATGAAAGCCGCTCACCATATCTTGCCGGAAAGCCTCCTTTATAAAGCTGAACAGATTTTATGGCGTCAGGATTAAAAACCGACATGAACCCGAACAGGTGACTTGCGTTGTAAACCGGTACTCCATCAAGGAGAAAGAGGTTCTGATCAGGGCCTCCACCTCTGACATAAATGCCTGCAGTGCCTTCGGTACCTGACTGAACACCCGGTAGTAACTGGATAACCTTCAGAACATCTGCTTCTCCGAATAGGACAGGTAACTTTATGAATTTTTCTACCGGGATTTCTATCATGCTCATCTGCGGATTTGCAACCTGCGAACGATTTCCATCGGCAGTGACAGTTATAGCATTAAGCTGCTGAACTGACCGCTCAAGGCTGAAATTGATAACAGTGTCATGAGCGAGATTGATGATGATACTTGCCGACTCGTATCCAAGGTAAGAGACAACTATCTCGACCTTTCCCGGTGGTATAGGCAGGCTATAGAAACCATAGTTGTTCGATACCGTTCCGACAAGGGAGGCTTTTTCATATACTGCAGCATTAATCATACGTTCACCACTGCCGGCGTCGCTTATAAACCCGCTGACAGTTGCCCTCTGGGCATACGCCTGCATTATTGAAATCAGACAAAACAGTAAAATACAAAGCCTTGCCTTCATGGCTTAGCGGATTGATTGCATCATCTGATTCAAAGTTATAACTATTATTTCATTATGCATATATGTAATTCACAAAACTTTAGATAAAAAATGTGTTACTCTTTTGTATGATCATGAAATACTTATGTGCGACCCCGTTGGGGTCGAAGAGGTGTTTTTATCATTCGATGCTGCAAAGCTATGATCCCTCCGGGATCATCAAAAAAGCGAAGAAATTGATGATCCGGAAGGAATCGTAGCTAAATAAATATCTCAGGTTATTTAATTTTTATACACCTGACAGAATATGCAACACTTTCTGATTTGTTAACCGGAGTTCGAGTTATTGTTTCCAGATGTGAATGAAGCACACGAATATAAGAAATATCAGCTTCGTTCGCTTCAGTCCAGAAAACAGCATGATAACCCGTCAATCCCTGATTGCTAAACTCATTATCTGTAATGCTATATGCTCCGGATGGTTTTGCAGTGAACCCGGAATGATTGGTTGCTGTCTTGTTATTCTCATTGCCAAACCATAGCCTGTTCCCGGGTTCTTTTAACCGGCTCCCCTGGTTACTTCCTCGCGGGCCCTCCAGATTTGCCTCCGATAATTGCATACTTAGTTCCATCTCCAGTAACTTCCAATCCTCGTCAGAAGGTAGTTTCCATCCATCCGGACATGCTTCTGCAGCAGCCTCATAACTATAAAGACGACCATATTCAGCAGCATATTTAACGCTATCATTGTTGAAATAATAACTATCTTCTGCCTTGTAGTCAAGATTCTCAACCATCCACGAATTGTCAATGTAGTCTATGTAATTATATGCCTGGCCATCCCTGGGATCAGTAAATACTTCAACAGGATTTGTATTGAATGAGAGAGTCTCACTGTACATATATCCAACATCAGTCTTCACAAAAGCCCTGAGATAATACTTTGTGTCAGGCTTGAGCCCTGAGATTGAAGTGTTGTAGTTACCGGGAATATTCATTCCTCCGACCGGGGAATCTGCTGTGGCTGCCGGTTCCGGTGTTTCACTGTAACAGGCTCCTTTCTCATAAAGTGACAACCCGGGTGTAACCGCACTTGCATTGCATGATATTATTACACTATTATGTGTGATCTCCGATATCGCAAAAATTTTCACATCCATTGAAGGCTCACTTTTTTGACAATTATTTGCAAACAAGGAGACAGAAACTAACACAATAAATATGCTCTTTCTCATTTATTCAATATTAAATTATTGTCCAAATTTGACTTTAAACTTCCCCACTTGATTTTTCTCTAATGGAGTAATTACAAATTCTGTTTCCGCTTCGGTGTCATAATGAACAACCATGGAGCCTATCTGATCGTCTTTTGCGGCAATGTTGAACTTTATAGATGCAGAGACCTGTCCGCTTGCGCTTTCAGCAAGATCTACCTTAAGATTTGCAGACAACTCAACAGTGACTGAAGTTCCGTTTCCGTCATCCTCTACAAAATATATTCCATAGCTGTAAGCATAAGTCTGCAGATCCCAAAGGAAAAGATTCTGATTATATGTGCACCAGGTGTCTCTCTGGTCATTTCTGGATTGCTGGGTTAATGCTCCAACGGCTCCGGCAGGAAGAGATTCAATACTTTTATTTTCTCTATTGAAAAGAACTAATTTGTACTGAAGTTCAATTTTACCATCGAACGTGCCACAAATTGCTTTGTTCCAGCAATCCCGGTCAACAAAGATTTTGATGATCTTTTCATAAGTTCTGTTTGTTCTCCAGCTTGCTATTGCATCAACAGGGTAAGTAAGTCCTGAGACATTACCAACCGAATCAACACTCCTGATAGAGTAGCAGTATCTGGTACCATTTTTCAGATTCTTATCACTATAAATATTTTGAGTATTGTTAACTGTTGCTATTTTATCATTTGAGAAGTTACCAAATTGTCTGAAAATCTCATAACTGACAGCTCCGGTTACACCACCCCATTTGACCTGAATGCAACAAGATGAATTAGGTAATGCTGAGGGATTAGTTGGTATTCCTATTCCTGAAGCAGCTGATTCAGCCTGAAAAATTCCAATTTCATTTTTTGAATCTATAAAACAAGTATTATCAGAAATCCCAATCTCATCTATATCATCAACCACAACAATAACCGGCTCATGTTTGCTCACCTCGGCAGATTTCAATCCTGATCCGTTTGAATTTGCAATTTCATAAGCCCTGGCTGCTGTAAGGTATCGTTCGCCTTCAGGAATAACAAACCCATCAATATCAACCCTGATCATACCGTTATTATCTACCCTTTCGGACTCCCTTACCAAAAGGATAGGCTCACCTATTTCTTCTTCAAGAACCATCTTATAATTTCCATCACTTAAGTATGCTCTCACTTTTGTGCCCTCTCCCTCATCATAATCCTGCGGAAGACTTATTACCATGGGTGAAAGATTGTCTGGCATCCAGTTCTCAAAGAAAACCGGACTTGAGATCTGCAGATTCCTGAAAGCTTCATGATATTTCAGAAAATGGGAAATATCAAGTGAATTGTCCTTTGCTACCTTTTCAAGTAGCTTACCGAATTCTATTGTTCCGTATTTCTCTGAAGTAACAGGTTTGTTCTTTATCAGCTCATAAGTGATATCATAATCAAGTGTAAACTGTTTTGCAATCTCTCCATGCAAAAAGTATCTTACATTAACTTCTTTCAGTGAAAGAGATAAGACTTGTGATAATTCGCTGATAACCTGATCTTTACTTTCCTCTGACAATATAAGTGCCGATAAGACCTGATCGTTATCGCGGATAGATTCTTCCTTTGTACACGATCCAACAAACAGGATGCATAAGATGATTGATATAGGAATTTTTTTCATAACTGAAATGTTTGAGTTGTTAATCGGCCTGACCCAACTTTTACACTTGCCGGTTTGCAAAAGCCGTTTCCATTTTGCAGCTTTGAATGGGCAATTTTCCAAAACTGCCTGCCTCTCCGGGCTGAAAACAAAATAGCATTGGTGATCCCCGGAGAGGCTTTTAAACAAACTTGTTTTGTCCTGTTAACGCGAGTTTCATAATTCCACACTTAATTAGGTCTTACTGTTTTCTGAAAAGCATCAGAAGAAAGACTCCCATAAGCCCTTTTCTACAGCTCATTGAATATGATAGCCGTTTCTCTCCCGGGAGTGTCAGAGAGTACGTACGAAATAATCTCGTAAGGTACCTGACCAACAACATGTAATGAATTTTTAGAAATGCAGCGTATCAAATTTAAAACTGATTTTTGCTTAATGCAAATTTTTTTAATGTAATTGCGATAATGACTTTCAAATCTGAATCGCTGAGCCACTATTTATCTGTTATCGTTCACATATTAATAGATGGGTATATGAAATGCTGATCCCAGAGGTGTTATCATCCTTCAGATCACGTAAATCCCGGTTGACAAAAATTATAATAAAAGATTTATTAATGGATTTCTGTCATAAAAATCCTGATTTTTCTTGCTATTAAAAAAATAACATATAAATTTGCATTTATATAAGCATCTATTTATATGAATGATCTGAAAAAGCTACAGTTGATCTTTCTCACATTATCTGACTATAACCGCCTGGGGATAATAAGATTTATATGTGAAAGAGAAACCTCGGTAGGAGAAATAGTGAGGGCGACAAAACTGTCACAGCCTCTTGTTTCGCACCATCTCAGGGTGCTAAAAGAAAACGGGATCCTGGAGACAAAGCGTAAAGGGCCATTTATCTATTACTTCATCCGTGACAGGAAAATACTTGATGCCATTAACCTTTTTCTTGAAATAACGCAGAATGAAGGATCAAAATCAGCATCAAGGTTCTGCTGCGAATAACCAAAGAAATGATTGCAAAAACAAAACACAGGAGGAATAAGCTATGACAATTAAAGACAAATTCATGAATGAAATGATGGACAAGCAGTTCAAAAACATGTCAGCCGAAGACAGGAAACAGATGATGGAAGCCATGATGGATAAATTCTTTACAAATCTCTCGGAAGAAGAAAAGAAAGAGATGATGTCAGATATGATGCCAAAGATGATGGGGAAAATGATGGGTAATAACCCAATGGCGGGCATGATGGGTATGATGATGGGAAGAAAGGGGCATCATGGTGATAAGAGTGATGAGCCGGGTAAAATGCCATGGGATATGTGCTGTGAAATGATGTCAGGCATAAAGGAAACAGCCAACACTGCAAAGTTTGCCACATCAGAGCTGAGAGGCCTGTTCGATGAATGGTGCCAGCAGATTGAGAAGGAGCTTTTAGACTTCATTAAAGAAAAGAAGACTATTAATATAAATGAGCTGGCTGAAAAATTCAGTCTTACGGAAGAAAGCATAAAATACCTTCTTGGCAGACTTGCCGCTAAAAACCTGATAGATTACGAAGCTAAACTGTAATCAGCTCATTTTTAATGTATTAGCATAGTGAACTAGGAGATTCTGTTCAGTAAATGTTTTTAACTTTTCCTACATTCTTTGGCCTGAATTCCGGCAATTATACCAGGGATTAATTATTGATTTATTGACCCGGCCTGTAAAAGACACAAATGACTTTCGATACAAAATGCTTTCTCTTTTTGATAGGATTATTCGCTTTCCCCCCGATTAATAAGCAGCGTGCATAGAACCTGAGAACAACTCTGGGTGCAGTCTGCGGAGTAGAAGGAACAGACGGTTATTATTTTTCTTTTGATATACGCATCCTTATCATTGACAGTCTTCAACAGACTACGATATTCACAAATGCGTACATGCTTCCAGACACCTGTATCGTCAAATCCCGGAGTTCAGCATATCGCTCATGGTGAAGCCTAGTTACTTACAGGAATACAGTCTGGTGTAAAATTCTAATCCACACCTGATTCTTGACTCACCCAGACTTTTTGAAAAACCCGGATACAAAAACAAACAGGAAAGAAGTTAAAATGCCAACAAATAAGGACGTAAGCATTTCCTTAATCAGCTCTTCCCTTTCCAGGCTAAAAATCAGATCAAAAAGCCATTCGCCAAAGAATAGACCAATTGTAAACACAACAGATAGCCATAAAAAAGTCACAATATTTCTTTTCATTGCTTAGTATTTACCATACACCCAAATGCTCGGTTAACGAAACGATCCCACGGCACGCTGAGGCATAACACCCACCGCTAATAGCGCCAGGCAGGGCCCCCACCCCTCCTGCCAATGCTCCGACACCGGCTCCGACAATGCCGCCAACTATATCAGATTTACCCATACTCTTGAGGGTTGCAATGAACCAATCTTTATGCATAGTCCGCATTGATGACTTACTTTTTATAAGATTTAATTCAGAGTACCAAATTTCGAGGTTT
>CAZGDJ010000159.1:0-7438 GCA_964524635.1 uncultured Rikenella sp.
AAGAAGAAATTGACTGCAACAATTGAATATTTATGATTCACTCCTTTTTCTGCTATGCCGTCAACGTATAGTTTGATATTATTATCTAACTCAGCGACTAACACATTGTCTCAGTAAATCCTGTAAAGCCAGACGTCATCGTTAGAATTTTCAGTTCTGGTACCTGGCTCCCACAATAATGCAATTTGGCCACCTTATGCCGGACCAGCAATAAAACTTCTGACAGCTTTCGGATTTTATTGTCTGCAATATTAGCTTTCAGGCGGATGATTAACATGTTAGCCCGCTACTTCTTCAACTGTTTAACAATATAAACTATTACGGTAAATATGATTAAAGCTAAGGTTATCATTGTTTTATGGTATAAAAGATTTGTTGACTTTCATATTATATACAACAAAGATCATGCCCTATATGTTCTCCCCGGTAGAAATATACCCGGTATATTGATTCTCAGTACTATAGAAATTATTAGGATCTTAAAGTGCAGGTCATATTGTCATTTACAATGCAAACCAGGCAGGCTTTAAAACTTACGGTAAACTGTTTGTCAGTCTTTGGATATCTTATTTGTTAGATTATTTTCGTATATTCCAGTTATGAAAAGTTACAGGGATATCAAAAGGCGGCTTCCGCATGAGAAATTGTATTTGATGAATACATTTGAAGATGTCGTAATACGCTCATCCCCAGGCAGAGAGAGTAAGTTCTATGCCAAACCAAGGGGAGGAAAGGAATACGAAATCGATCAGATGAGCGACCTTTTACAGCGTGCGCTGATGGAAGCTAATGAGATCTCCAAAAAAGATTATATCAATTTTTAAACAAGAAATCCCCGAAGTTATCCGGGGATTTTCTACTGCATCATAATGAATGCATGATTTCAATTTGATTTTCGCCCTTGTCTTCTTTTTCTTTTGCATACCTTCGGGCGATTGCTTCGTTATCTTCCTTCGCTTGTAAATCTCTGACAAGTGAATATTCTTCCCGGCGTCTGGCCGCAGATTTTAACTTTTCCTCTTTTAATTCAGGAAAACGATCTTGTGTTGTGATTTCATTTTGCATGGCGCAAATATACCATAAAAAACAACCCGTAACACATATGCCTGTTATTCATAAACCCAGGTACAACCGAGGATAGCCATTATTGAGAAATGTAAGAGGCTAACAATCAATGATTATCCTGCTACTACATTGAATTTTCATTTCAAAACATAATGATTCTCGTCTGACATACTGTGAAAGTTTGTTAATAGCAGCTAGTAATTTATTTTTCAAAAACTATCTTTACTTGCTTTTTTTGCTATGCGGATAAAATGCCTAGAGAGATGAGATTTTTTATTCTATCAATTATTATTTCTTTATTACCTGTCATAACTAATGGAAGACCATATTATTTCAGGCATTACAGGAATAATAACGGTTTATCGAATAATACCGTGGAATCATGCATCCAGGACAAAAGAGGCTTTATATGGTTCTGCACCAAGGAGGGATTGAACAGGTTTGACGGATACCAGTTCAAGATCTTCTATCACAATCCTGATGTTCCCAATTCCATTATCGACAATTTTGTGAGTGCCTTATGTGAGGACAGAGACGGATGGATATGGGTGGGTACGACATCGGGGCTTTGCTATTACAATCCTGATAATGATTATTTTAGCACAATACAGTCTGATAATCAGACAATTGAAGGTATGGTGCTGGATATTAAGGCAGATGACAATGATTGTATCTGGGTAACAACCTACTCAGGAACATATAAATATAACAAAGTAACCAAAAAGCTTTACACATATTCTGCTGCCCAATATTTTCGTCCGATAAAAATGTGTCTGACAAATGCAGGTGATATCTGGCTGTCAGCCACAGACGGGAAGATTTATAAATACAACCAGAGAACTGATGATTTCACTGGTTATCAAATCCTTACAGGGAAAGACAAATCGGCCTCCGTCAGGCTTGTAAATATACTTGATGCAGGTAATTACGGGCTTATCGTATCAACTGATATTGCAGGTTTAAGGCAGTTTGAACCAAATTCAGGCAGAGTAACAGATATGTTCAATAAAGATGATCTTTTACATAAAATCTTTATACGAACAACATGCCTTATCTCTGACGAAGAAATCTGGATAGGCTCAGAATCAGGTATCCATATCTATAATCTGAATAAAGGATATGTAACAAGTCTTCAAATGGTCATGACAGATCCGTTTTCTCTCTCAAACAACATGGTTCGTTTCATTAAGAAGGACCGGGAGGGTGGCATCTGGGTAGGAACATATTACGGAGGTGTCAATTATCTCCCACAGGAAAACAAACCATTTGAGAAGTATTACCCGACAGGACTGCCCGGAGCTCTTAGCGGGAATGTCATCAGGGAGATTCATGCAGACAAATATGGCAAGTTCTGGATTGGGACTGAAGATGCCGGTCTCATTAAGTTTGATCCCGGAACCGAGATATTCTCCCCCTACAATGAAGAGAATAAAAATAACAGGATTAACAGCAGAAATGTTCAGGGTTTGCTGGTTGATAACAATGACCTGTGGGTCGGGACATTTGATAATGGAATATATGTGCTTGATATCTCCACCGATAAAATAAAGGCTCATTATGGTCTGAATGACGGGCATGGCCTTAATACAAATTCATTTGTCACATTCCTGAAAACAACCGATGGAACCATTTATGCGGGAAGTGCTGCCGGGTTGTACAGGTATGATCCTGACACCAGATTATTCAAATATCTGGACGATGTTGCAGGAGGGTTCTTTATACACGCCTTGTTTGAGGATCATAAAGGCACAATCTGGATTGGAACCTATGGAAGGGGATTGTTCAGATATGATAAATCTTCAAACATTTGCGAAAAAATATTATCTGGCAATGGAAACTACGAAAAGCTGAAGCGTGAATTTATTACTTCTATTTTTGAAGATGATAATCATAGGCTATGGTTCACTACAGAAGGCAGCGGTTTCAGCTATATTGATGAGAAAACAGGAGAAATAATCAGATATGTTCCGGGCAAGGATATTGATTTTTCAATTTGCTGTGCTATGCTTCAGGATGGCTTTGGAAATTTGTGGATAACAACAACCAGAGGTCTTTTGCGTCTTGATATTGCTTCAAATAAAATAACTACTTATACTGTAGATAACGGGCTTCCCGACAATACTTTCAATTTCAATTCAGCTTATGAAGATGAAAGTGGCAGGATGTATTTCGGCACAGTCAGTGGACTATTATCATTCCGGCCTTTTGATATAAAAGAAAATACCTATAATCCATCTGTCTATTTCACTGGCATTCAGGTAAATGGAAAAGAGTTTTTAGTTAACTCAACCGGGTCTGCTGATTTCAATTCAGCTCTTATAACCAGGCAAATCCGTTTAAAGCATAACCAATCAACTTTGAGCATTGATTTTGTATCCCCAACTTTTACCAGCCCTAATCTGACAAAATATAAATACAGGATGGAAGGCTCTGATCCGGATTGGGTATTGATATCCGGCAACAGAAAGGTATATTATACCAATCTTTCGCCCGGTGAATACAGGTTCAGGGTTCTTGCCTCCAGTGACGGTAATACATGGAGCCAGGAAGAAGCCCGTCTTGACATAAAGATTTCCCCGCCAATCTGGCTCTCTATTCCTGCTTATACATTATATATCTTTATTTTAGCCATTATAGGATACTTACTGATAAGCTTTTATCTTAAGAAAAAGGCCCTGGAGCAGCAACGAAAAATAGATATTATTGAAACCAGTAAAGAGAAGGAGATCCTTAATGCTAAAATCAGTTTCTTCACCAATATCACTCATGAGGTACGTACTCCTTTAACATTAATTAAAGGTCCCATTGACAGAATCTTAAAAACAGGCACAAAAAACACACAGGAGAACGATGACAACCTTGCAATTATTAAAAGAAATACTGACAGGCTTCTGAACCTGACAAACCAGTTGCTTGATTTCCGGAAGACTGAGAAAGAGATATTAAAGCTCAACTTCATCAAGACAGATTTATGCGATTTGATAAAATCAACATTCAATCTGTTCTTCCCCTTCAATGAAGAAAGGATGATTTCTGCACAGCTCAATTTGCCGGCAGATAAATATGAGCTTGCAGTAGACAGGGAGGCAATCACGAAGATATTAAGCAATCTCCTTTCAAATGCCTTTAAATTTGCCGAGTCCAGGGTTGACCTATATCTTGAAACAGGAACCGAGCTGGATAATAAAATAAGTATACGTGTAAACAGCGATGGCAAATTAATCCCGAAAGACCTGAGTGAAAAGATTTTTGAACCATTCTATCAGATTGATTCCGAAAATCCTGTTAATAAGGGTACCGGGCTAGGGCTTTCTCTTGCCCGTTCGATAGCAGAACTTCACAACGGCAGACTTTTCCTTGACACTAATGTAAGACATGGAAACTCATTCGTACTGGAACTGATCAAATATCAGGAAGAATCCATTTCAGCTATCGTGAAAGAACCGGAAGAAGTGAATCAAGGTGAAAATAATGAGTTTGAAATCTTTGGTTCTCCTGAAAATATCTCTCCCAATATTCTTCTTGTGGAGGATGAAACAGAAATGGGAAGGTTCATTGCCAGAGAAATAGCAGGTGAATATACTGTTATCCTTGCCAGCAACGGCAAAGAAGCATTGAAAGCGCTCAAAATGTACAACATAATTGCGGTTGTCAGTGATGTAATTATGCCAGTTATGAATGGATATGAGCTATGCCGGCAGATCAAGTACAATATCGAATTCAGCCATATCCCCGTTATACTGCTTACTGCCTCAGTCCATCTTAATGCAAAGATAGAAGGACTGGATTCGGGAGCGGATGCTTATATTGAAAAACCCTTCACGACAGAACTTTTAATGGCCCAGATTCCCAACCTGATTAAAAACCGTAGTCTGGACCGGCAGAATTTTATCAGCTCTCCTTTTGCCCAGATCAAATCAGTTGCGATGAATAAAACGGATGAGGAATTCCTTAAAAGATTGAATTCCATCCTTATGGAAAACATTTCTGAGCATGATTTAAGTGTGGAATGGATTGCAGAGAAAATGAGTATCAGCGTTTCAACCCTTTACAGGAAGGTTAAGGCTCTGACAGACCTGAACTCTGTTGAATATATAATGCTGGCAAGACTTAAAAAGGCAGCTGAGCTATTGTCTGACGGAAATTACAGGGTCAATGAGATATCTTATCTTGTAGGGTTCTCCTCCCCCTCATATTTTTCAACCAGTTTCCTGAAACAATTTGGGATGACGCCGTCTCAATTTGTCAAGAGACTTAAGTAAATCTCTGATGTCGGTTAAACTGCCCGGCTTAAACAATAAACTGTGCTAATATCAAAAGCCCTTATCTTAAAACCTGTTGGTATCATCATTTTGCTGATATGAATGGATTAAATCGCGGAGCATCTATGCAATGCATATTTCTGCATTCGTTTCTACCATCTGACTGATTATTTCTGTTTTTCTCTTTGACTTGCAATTTTCAGTCATTAATTGCAGAAAAAATTAACTTTTCTTCAATTTATTATGATGAGTTTTACACTTATCATGATTCTCAATCCCCCATATACAAACAGGACTTTTCATGTAAAGATATGGCTAAAGCCAAACAGCATAGGATTTTCTGAAGAAATGTACTCCGATAAGAATACCTTTGGTATCTGTGGCAGTGTTCATATGATGCCTGTAAAAAATAATACTGTATCTAAAAGCTTTAAGATAAGCATATTGCAAGAATGATTTTTATGACTCTTTGTTACCCTGATTTTTAACTCCTAAATAAAAAACGAAATGAAAAAACTATTACCTGCTGTTTTGCTGATGTTGATATCAGTCAGTGTAGCCTGCTTTGCACAGTCAGGTCAGGCTTCGAATGTTTTTAATGCTGACACAGCCCACACTTCCCCTTACAATCTGTCTGGTGCCAGGTTTCCCCGAATTTTAGCAGATTCACGTGTTGAGTTCCGCTTTAACGCTCCTGCTGCTCAGAAGGTCCAGGTTTCGATCAATAACGTACCATTTGATATGGTAAAAGGTGATGATGGTGTCTGGAAATATACAAGTGAACCACAAGATAAAGGTTATCGCAACTACTGGATGATAGTTGATGGAGCTGTTACTCTTGATCCGGCTACAGATGCATTCATCGGTTATGGTCACATGTGTAATGGTTTCGAAATTCCTGATCCTGATGGTGGTTTTTACCAGCTTAAAGATGTGCCTCACGGCAATGTGCTGATAAAGAACTATTATTCAAGTGTAGCCAAATCATGGAGGCATATTTACATGTATACTCCTCCTGATTATGATAAAAACACATCAGTCCGTTATCCCGTACTTTATCTTCAGCACGGTGGAGGAGAGGACGAAAGGGTATGGATAGAAATGGGAAGAACCAACCTAATACTTGATAACCTCATTGCTGAAGGTAAAATCAAACCATTTATTGTAGTGATGGAAACCAGTGCAGTTGGACCTCAATTTCCTATGGGTCCCCGTCCTGGTGCTCCCCGTGCAGGTGCTCCCGGTGCAGGTGCTCCGGCTGCAGGTGCTCCGGCTGCAGGTGCTCAAGGTGCAGCCCCTCGCTTCCGCTTTTCATTCGACACATATGCCGAACTGATGATGAAGGATATGATCCCATGGGTAGACAAAAATTTCCGGACTATACCTGACCAGGCACACAGGGCCATGTCAGGGCTTTCAATGGGTGCCATGTGCACCAAAGCTGTTACCCTGGCCCACCTTGATATGTTCTCACATATAGGACTATTCAGCGGCGGAGTAATTGCACCTGATGAGATCACCGACAAATCAAAAGTCAAACTCGTATTCATGAGCTATGGAAGCCGCGAGAGAGGTTCTGAAGGTGTAAAAGCTGCAGCAGATGCACTGAACCAGGCCGGGATAAAGAGCGCATCGTATGTTTCACCTCTTACTGCACATGAATGGCAATCGTGGAGAAGAAGCCTGTATGAATTTGCGCCACTTCTGTTTAAAGATTAAATATCAAATTGAAATATTATTAAAAAGAAGAATTCACTAATCAATTACTAAAATTAAGAGATGAAAAACAAATTTCTATTTTCAATATCAGCCATACTGTTAACAGCTGGCTTATGCTCTGCCCAGGCTGACAAACAGGCGATAAAAGATGATTTCAAACCCTCAACAAAAAACCAGCCCATGCAGGAATACCCCATGGTAAATTCACAGGGTTATGCAAAATTCCGCGTTACTGCACCTGACGCTCAAAGTGTTGTTGTAAGTCTGGGATTAGGTGGTACAAGAGGAGGAACACCTCTCGCCAAAGACACAGCAGGAGTCTGGGTTGGCACCACAGCAGGACCGCTTGAAGAAGGCTTTCACTATTACCACCTTACAATTGACGGGGGGGT
>CAZGDJ010000160.1:0-234 GCA_964524635.1 uncultured Rikenella sp.
TATTGGACATGTCTCGTTAGCATCATCACAAACGGTAATAACATAATCCCAGACCTCACCAATATACTTTTCAACCGATTCTGGTTTGTGGGAACTGATATCAATACCAACTTCTTTCATTACACTAACGGCTTTCTCATTGATTTTGGATGCAGGTTGCGTACCTGCCGAGCAAACTATAATATTGCTGTTAAATGACTTAAGAAAACCATGAGCCATCTGGCTCCGGCAACT
>CAZGDJ010000160.1:244-7423 GCA_964524635.1 uncultured Rikenella sp.
TACCAATATTTTCATATTTTCCCTTATTGTGGTTTTATTTTCTGGTATAATCCATTTAAGCAGGTCTTGTAATACTCTTTTATTGTGTTTTCATGTTCAGCCATTGGTTTCACAGGCACAAGGTCAACTACCTTATCATAATTCAGTCCAGAATTGAAAAGTGTTTCGGTTGTTCCCCATAGCATTGCTGAAATTGTTTCATTTGCTTCACTCTCCGACAATCCATATGATAATCCCAGTTCTTTAAGTTGCTGCAACTGATACCAGAAATATGTGTGTCCCATAGCACTAACCATCGCATAAGCCTCTATCTGATTTTCTGGTACGACAGGAACTTTGCCAAGTTTCTCAAATGTTTCAAGAAACTCATTGATAACATTTTTTTCTGCAGACTGAGCAAAGAAGACTGGATTATACCCTTTGTTTACATAGGTTCCCGCATTTGGATTCATTCGGGCAATGCTTTGTATATCTGGGAGTATGGATTTAATCATGTCGATAGTAATTTTTGGTGCTAACGATATTACCAGAGCATCCTTTTTAACAGAATCCTTAATTGCCGATAATGTCTCCATCAGCACTGGTGGATGAAGTGCAATGAATACCCAGTCTGAAGATGCAGCCTTGGATGAGTCACTGCCTGAAGCTTCTATTTGTGGATAATCATTCTTCAGAGCATTCAATACAGTTACATTAGTTTCGTAGACAGAAATTTTTCCAAACGAAACATTGGCATTTTTAAATCCATTGAGCAGGATCCTGGAAATGCGTCCACCACCGATAAAGCCAATTGTTTTCATGAAAGGAAGATTAAATTACTACTTTGATTCACTACATTATTGCATTAAAAAGAAAACCAATTAACATTATTCCCAAAGCCATGATACCAGCAAAGGTCAATATGAATGGGAGTTTCAGAACTTTCTTCAGGATAATCATTTCTGGAAGTGAAAGTCCGATAACAGCCATCATAAATGCCAATGCAGTTCCAAGTGCTGCACCTTTTTCAATAAGTACTGATACTATCGGGATGATACCAGCAGCATTTGAATATAACGGTACACCAATGATAACCGATAACGGGACACTATACCATGCAGATTTCCCCATTAAAGAAGCCATGAAATCCTCCGGGACATATCCATGTGCTCCTGCACCCACTGCAATACCTATAACAACATATAGCCAAACCTTGCCAACTATTTCTTTAACTGCATTATAGCCATATTCGATACGGTCAGCAAATTTCAGTTTTTCATCTTCTGAATCAGCGTTGCCAAACTGGGTCTGATAAACCCAATCCTGAACCCAGTGCCGAAGGTTCAGTTTACCTATTACCCACCCTGCAATTATTGCAATAACTAATCCAGACATAACATATATTACAGCAGTCTTCCAACCGAACATGCCGAAAAGCAGAACTATTGCGACCTCATTAATCATCGGTGAGGCGATGAGAAATGAAAATGTAACTCCAATGGGTATTCCAGCCTCTACGAAGCCTAAGAATAATGGGATTGCAGAACAGGAACAAAACGGGGTGACAATACCGAGCATCGATGCCAGAACATTACCTGTAAAAAGCAATTTTCCTTCAAGTGCCTTGCGTGTTTTTTCTGGCGAAAAATAAGAACGGACAATTCCTACCAAGAATATTATTAGGGTCAGTAGTAACAAGACCTTGGGAACTTCAAAAACAAAAAATCTAAATGCTTCTGTAAAATGAGACCCTGCAGTCATGCCAATTACATCATCAACAAGCCAATCGGTTGCAGGTTTGAGAAAATGATAAATTAAAAACCATACTGGCAGTAAAAGCAGGGGGATAATTATTTTTCTGTTTATGCTTATTGTTCGATTCATATATTCATTTATTACCGCACATACTTTCAATTAACCACGAATAATCTTATTAAATAATAAATGCCAACACCTATAAAAAGTGCAGCCACCACACGCCTGAACCATGTTTCAAAGTTTTTTATATGATTGTAAAATCTGCCGACACTTCTAACTGAATAGGCAAGAAGCCAAGCGAATATTACTACTGGCAGTCCTGTTGCTAACGCAAAAACTACTGGAAGATAAAGTCCGCTTGCACTTGCAATTGTTATGGGAATTAGCATTGCGAAGTATAATACACCGCTATATGGACAAAACGCCAATGCAAATACAATTCCAAGTAACAGAGTGCTCCAGTAACTCCCTTTGCCTTTATTTCCGATTTTATCAGTTAAGCCAGAGAAACTTGGAAATTTTATTTTAAGCACATCCAGCATCAACAGTCCTATTATAATCAGCAGTGGAGCAAGTAGTTTTTCACCCCATCCCTGAAACAACCTTGATATGTTCATCTGGCTTGCTCCGAAATATATAATAAGTGCCAGGCCAGTGTAAGTGATTGCCCGACCCAATGTATATATCAAACCATTTACGAATACTCTTTTTCTGTCGTCTATGTCACGGCTGATGAACCCAATGGCAGAAATATTTGTTGCAAGAGGACAGGGACTTATGGCTGTCATAAGTCCAAGTATCAAGGCTGTAACGACCGAATACTGTGAATTTTCAAGTATGTTATTCAGAAATTCCATTCTACTTAGAAAAGCACCTTGTCGATACCCGATTTAATCTCGACCTTCATTTTCTCAAGGTCATGAGCAGACATCCATACTGCACTTGTGATGTCAAGTTTCTTATCGCCACGTACAACCATCATTGTCTGTCCACCGACACCCAATTTATCTGCAATTTCTTTTGTACTGGCTTCATCAAGATTCAGAGAAGTAAAAGAGTATTCTCCTGCCTGAACCTCATTAGGATACAATGTTTCAATTGCTTTACGTGCATTTTCTTCAACTGCCATGCATGTTGCGCATCTGCGGGTAAAGTGGAAATAATAAATATTTACATTTGATGTGCTTACCGCTTGGGCAACCTCTTTTTTATTCCCCTGATTATTACAGGAAATGCTGCCAAGCATCAATGCCAGTATCGATACAAATAATGTAACTTGTTTCATAACTCGTCTTTATTAATATTTTGATAATACCTGTTTTATCTCTGATGCGGATGGTACACGACCCTTTATTTCAACCTTTTCATTAACAACCAGTGCAGGGGTAGCCATAATGTGATATTTCATGATTTCAGTAATATCTTCCACTTTTGTAATAGTAGCATGAATCGCATTTTTTTCTACCACTTCACGTGTGAGTTTCTCCAAGGTTTTGCATTTTGGACAACCTGTCCCTAAAATCTTAATTTCCATATTATTTGCATTTTATTATTTCGGAATTATCCGAAACATATAGTTAAATTTTTTACTTCTTGAAGAATTTAGCGAACATCAGCCTTGCTTCTTCCCAGTTCTCAGGATTGATGCAGTACCTTATATACGGTGGATTTATTTCACCCTGAATTAGTTCTGCATCTTTCAATTCTTTCAGGTGTTCCGATAGTGTTGAACGGGCAATTGGCAGGATTTCAGCCATATCACCGCTGTAACAGCATCTGTTGAGATTATTTGCCAGATATTCAAGTATAAATACACGGGTCGGGTTGGATAACGCCTTCCCATATCGTGCTATCCTTTTCTGAGTATCTGTTATTGGTTTCTCCTTCTGAGCCATTATGAATACATTTCGGGATTTCCCGAAACAAATTTATATGTTTTTACAATTTAAAAGCAAACTACCAAAAGAAAAATTTGTAATTAATTTCTACTTGATTTCTTAATTCCTTCAATAAATCTTCCTGTGCACTGCAATCAATGTACAAACGGGGTATTACAATGGCACTGTTCTTGGCTGATAGTTTCTCTTTCAAATCCTTTACATTACGGAGCATCAGTTCATCAATAATAGTTCGAGTGGATGTAGATGATTGTGGATTTAAAGAAACGGTCATAATTGAATCCAATACGGAGGTAGATAGGAGAGAGGTTCTTGGAGTTCTTCTTGGTCTTGTTCAGCCAGAAAGTGACTTTGACGTTGCTTTTCATAGTAAAAATATTAAAAAATTGATACTTCTGAAACCACGTCAGGATGGGGATTTGTGAAATCAGATTAGAAAATTCTTAACCCTTTTGGGGTAAAATAGGAGAGGGGTTAAGAATTTTCTACTTTTTTAACCAGATTTTCAGCAAATGGCGAGCAGGGGATCATTTCTGAGCGTCATTGAAATGAGTTGAACTTGTGAGCGTTACGGAGGTAAAAAAGAAATACCCGACTGGTGGGTCGGGTACTTTTGTGGAGCTGGCGGGAGTCGAACCCGCGTCCAGGCAAGGTAACCATATGCTTTCTACATGCTTATCCTGACTTGTTTGTCGGGAGGGATGAGGTGCCAGGCAACCGGATCCTTCCTTATCTCCGTTTATTTCATCGTCAGGCTGGAGATGCCTTCAGACAATCCCTGAATTGCGTGCGCTTCCTTATCGGGTTGGTACAGGGCCTCACCGCCCGGGAAACGTCTCGTCCCGATACCTGGTACCGGGATTAAGCATAACCTACTCTGTTCAGTTACGCAGCAAGAGCGTAGTTATTCTCGCCAGTTATTGTTGTGAGACACAAGTTATAGAGATGCGTCACCACACTCTGCATGCTTACATACCATCACGGCTTGCTGTCAAAACCAGGTCAGCCCCATGGTTTGTTCTGCAGCGTAAAAGTACACATAATTAAACTGCAGTGACAAATATCATCACAAAAATCAGGCCGATTTGCTAACTTCACATTCTAAGTCAAACGTATTGTCATGGAAAAGAGATTGAAAGTGGGAATACTACGTGAGACCAAGAACCCGCCTGACAGACGGGTACCACTGACCCCCTCACAGATCGTCGCTTTAAGAGAGAAGTATCCGTTTGTCGATTTTTTCGTCCAGCCTTCAGATATCCGATGCTATTCCGATGACGAATATGAATATCTGATGATACCTGTTCGTGAAGACCTTAGCAATTGCGACATCCTTATGGGAGTTAAGGAAGTAGATAAACGGCTTTTTATTGAGGGTAAGACATACCTCTTTTTTGCCCATGTGGCGAAGAAACAGCAACAAAACCGTGAAATGCTTAGGGAAATCCTTAGAAGAAAAGTTAAACTTATTGATTATGAATATCTTACAACTGACAAAGGTCAGCGTGTTGTGGCATTCGGCAGGTGGGCAGGTATTGTAGGTGCGTACAATGCTCTCAGAGCCCGCGGTATAAAGACCAACAGATTCAGGCTGAAACCTGCATTCCAGTGTCGTGACCTTGATGAGATGTGGGCAGGACTAAGGATGATACAACTTAAACCAGGACTGAAAATACTTGTCACCGGAGAAGGTCGCGTGGCCTCCGGTGCAATGGAGACACTGTCCGTTATCAGCAACCTTGTCAGGATAACTCCGGAAGAGTTCCTGAGTAAAGAGTATGATGTCCCGGTGGTTTGCCAGATAGGGCCCCAGCATTACGTAAGGCATACTGATGGCAGACCTTTTGACTTTAATAATTTTGTTTACCATCCTGAAGAATATGTATCAGAGTTTCTTAAGTATACGAAGGTTACAGATATCTTTATTGCAGCACACTTCTGGGATCCAAGATCTCCGGTCTTCTTTAGCCTTGATGATATTGCTTCCCAGGAGTTCCGGATATCAGTTATTGCTGATATAAGCTGTGATATTGGCGGTCCTGTCCCAACCACTATCAGAGCTACCACTATTGCAGATCCATTCTACAGCTTTAACCGGACCACACACTCCGAGGAGGAAGCTTTTAACCATCCTGAAAATATTACTGTGATGGCAATAGATAACCTTCCGGGGGAGCTTCCACGTGATGCCTCCAGCGATTACGGCAGACAGCTTATTGAACATGTGCTTCATGATTTGTATAATGAAACTCCCTCACCAATGATTCAGAGGGCAATGATAACAGATAACGGAGAACTTACTCCACAGTATAGGTATCTTTCTGAATGGGTCAAAGGTTCAGACAGTAGTTTATGATAAGAATTGTCATTTGTGGTCCGGCTCATCCCTACCGGGGGGGTATTGCAGCTTACAACGAAAGGCTTGCTCTGCAGTTCCTGCGTGAAGGTGATGCTGCAGCCATTTTTACTTATAAGCTTCAATATCCCTCTTTCCTTTTCCCGGGCAAGCCACATTACGTTGAAAACCTGGCTCCGGAGGGTGTCAGTATTACCCGTGCAATAAACTCCGTTAATCCTCTTAACTGGCTTCGCACAGGACTCAGGCTGCGCATTGCAAAACCTGATATTCTTATACTC
The DNA here is from genome assembly GCA_964524635.1 of uncultured Rikenella sp. Lineage (GTDB taxonomy): Bacteria > Bacteroidota > Bacteroidia > Bacteroidales > VadinHA17 > SR-FBR-E99. The sequence continues at coordinate 6,517 of CAZGDJ010000160.1, forward strand.
AGGTATTGGCTGCCTTTCATGGCGCCTGCTCTTGGTTCCATTGCATGGATTGTCAGAAGCAACAGGCACACAAGAGTACTTTCTATTTTCGATGATGTAGTACCAAAAGAAAAACATACCGGTGACGTTCCACTTACAAGGTTCTTCATCAGAAGTATTCATGGGGCGCTTGTGATGGCCAGGGAGGTGGAGAAAGACATTAGAAAGTACAATAAGAAGATACCGTGTGTCATCTCACCACATCCGCTGTTCGACATCTATGGGGAGCCGGTACTGCGCGATGAGGCCATTTTCAGACTTAAGCTATCTGCATCAGACAGATATATCCTTTTCTTTGGATTCATCAGGGAAGACAAAGGACTGGATCTTTTAATACGCGCCATGGCTGATCCTGAAGTGGAAAAGACTGGCGTAAAACTGCTGGTTGCTGGTGAATTTGATGAAAATGAAAGGCAATATACTGATCTTATACAATCATTAAGACTCGACGGAAGGATCGTGCTTCATTCACAATTTATTGATAAAGATGAAGTAAGATACTATTTTTCAGTTGCATCACTTGTTGTGCAGCCTTACCGAACAGCCACCCAGAGCGGAGTTACACAGGTTGCCTATCATTTTAACAAACCTATGATAGTCACTGATGTTGGTGGTCTGGCAGAAATGGTACCTGATGGCAAATGCGGTTATGTAGTTCCTCCTGACTCAGGAGCAATTGCCAGATCTGTTGTGGATTTTTTCAGCGGTGATGAAGAAAGATTCAGAGGTGGTATTATCAACCAGAAGAAACTCTATACCTGGGATAAACTGACGGAAGCAATAAGAGGATTGTTCAGGATTACGCAACGAAAATAACGGTCAGCTGGTCATTATAATTTCAGAGTTTCAGAGTTCCAAGGTTTCAAGC
>CAZGDJ010000161.1:0-7350 GCA_964524635.1 uncultured Rikenella sp.
TAATCACCCTGGTATTTTCGGATTCCGGTATTGAAACTTTGTTCATTGCTGACTACAGTTGTGTCAAGAGCAGACAGAAGAACATATCTGTCCTCATTAAGATTTTCAATCGGGCAAACCAGTAAACCATGATATTTTCGGGTGTTACATCCCACAATGGTGGTCAATGAATATGTTCCTGCCCGATTCGTGCGCAGTATTTCACGGCTTAATGAATACTCAAGATTGACAACCTGAGCCTTATCAAACCTAATGTATCCCATGGTAGTAAACGTTTTTGGGGGTTTAAATCACGAAAATTTAAACTTTTAATTTACCAAAAATTTATCTTTTTTGCAAAGAAACATATAAAATTCGGCTCTCATGTCATCCTTATCACTGCTGAGAATTCAATCAGAGTTAAAAATAAATATCTTTGGAGCTTTATTAAAGAACATTATAGACAGAATAAAGTTCTACGCAGAGAAATGCCTTGGTTATTAACGGACTATGAGATTTCGCATGAGTTAAACAACATTTGAGATACATGAAGAGAATTTTTTTGTTTTTAATCCTGTTATCTTTTCTGGCTTGCGGATGTCACAGGGGCCGGTTTACACTTACAGGTACAATAACCGGCTCATCACCAAATGATTATCTTTGTCTTAAAGAGGTTATACCGGGGATTCTGAAGCCTGTTGACTCCGTTATACCTGATATTGACGGGAATTTCAGTCTGAGAGGTGAGACACACTGGCCGGCATACTATCTGTTATCGTTTGATAATGAGAATTTTATGACTCTCCTCGTTTCGCCCGGAGAAAAAATAATTTTCAATGCCGAAGCAAAATCCCTGGCAAAACCCGTAACGGTATCAGGATCAGAAGGGACGAAGATAATTACTGACTTTATGGCTGAACATGAAAGTGTCTTAAAAGAGCTTGAATATCTCAACAAAATATATGAAGACAGCATAAACAGTCATCGCCTGCCTTTTATCATGGACAGTCTTGACAGAAAAGCAGCCACCATAGTTTCTGATTTTCAGAAGTGGGCACTCTCTTATCTGGATTCGAACATTAACTCAATGGCTTCCATATACCTCCTGAACCAGCATATAGTGCCTGAGTTGCCCCTTTTTGATCCGGCCAGGGACCCTGGTATCTTTATAAAAGCAGATTCATCGTTATACTCGCAGTATCCTGAATCAGATGTTGTTCTTGATCTGCACACCTTTGTTGCCAACCTTCGTAATTCAGCTTCGGTTGGAAATAAAAAAGAATACAAAATATCCATTGGAGATACTGTACCAGAGATCGCTTTACCAAATCCTGCCGGTGACACTATAAGTCTTTCTTCAACAAGAGGCAAAGTAGTTCTGGTTGATTTCTGGGCAGCATGGTGTCCCCCGTGCCGGGAAGAGAATCCCAACCTGGTAAAACTTTACGACATGTACCACAGCAGCGGTTTTATTATTTACCAGGTCTCACTTGATATTTCAATGGAGGAATGGACAGAAGCAATAAAAAACGACAGGCTTGGAAGATGGTTGCACGTAAGCGACCTCAAATACCGTGATTCTGAAGTTGTTAAGGCTTTTGGACTGACGGGTATTCCATATAACCTGCTGATTGACCGTGACGGAAAAGTCATTGAGGCAAACCTCAGGGGAGCCATGCTTCAGGAAAAGCTGGAAGATATATTTACGCAACATTAGCTAATCTCTATTTTTACTTTATTTGTACAAGAAATAGTCCTAAAATGAAGAAATACGTTACTGTAATTATACTGTCTGCAATCATCATTGGGTGCAGCAGGGAGGAAAAGGTGGTTATCAGAGGAACTTTTACCAATAACAACAAGGGAGTGGTATATCTGGAGCAGGCTGATGTTGATAGAAATATCCTGATAGACTCTGCGGTAATCAGAAATGGTCATGTAAGATTTACTCTGAATCAAAATGGTCCTGAATTCTATCAGTTAGGTCTTGGCAATAATGATTTTATATCACTGTTGGCAATGCCAGGTGAGAGTATTAATCTTACCTTCGGGGATAGTCCTTTGATAACAAGCTATACTGTTGACGGGTCTTCGGAATCTGAAAAAGTAAGGGATCTTGATATTAAACTGTACAAAACCAAAGTAAGCCTTGATTCTCTTAGTGGATTATTCAACGCCCTGAATGAATCTGATCAGGCAATAAGAGGAGCAGAACTTGAAAAGCAGTATGTTGACATTATTGTTAAACAACGAAGATATAACATCAGTTTTATTCTTGAGAACATGAATTCAATGTCATCACTCAAAGCTCTTTATCAGAGACTGGATGATAACACGTATGTTTTATATCAACCTCGCGATGTCCAGTTCCTCAAGATAGTTTCTGACAGTCTCTCAGTAAAATACCCAACATCAAAGCATGTCCTCGGGCTGGCGGAAAACCTAAAGAAAGAGCTTAGCAGGCTGAATATTGACCGGCTGACGCAGATTGCATCACAAAAGACTGCCGAAGTTCTTGATCCTGACCTCCTGAACACAGAAGGGAAAAGAGTAAAACTATCATCGTTGAAGGGAAAATATGTTTTACTATGTTTCTGGGCAACAACATCTGAGACAAGTATGGCGAACCTTTCCGAATTGAAGAACATTTACAAAACATATCATAGTAAAGGACTGGAGATATACCAGGTCAACCTTGACCAGAATGAAGAACGGTGGAAAAATGCAGTAAAATTTGAAGAGTTACCATGGATAAGCGTAAGGGAAGACGATCCTCTGAATCCCCGTTACGCTAAAATCTTAAATGTGAATCAGCTACCCTTTAACGTGCTATTTGATCCTCAGGGTGAGATAGTTAACATTAATCTGTTCAGCCGTAACCTGCAGATAAAGATGGATCAGCTCTTTAATAAATAGAAAAGATTGGCAAGCAGTAAAAAAGTATATTTCGCATCCGATTTTCACCTTGGTCTTGCTGCTGGTACCAACCCGCGTGAACGCGAGAGAAGAGTGACTGAATGGCTGAAGAAAGCTTCAGCAGATGCTTCTCAGATATATCTCCTGGGAGACCTTTTCGACTTCTGGTGGGAATATAAAAGCGTGATACCCAAAGGATTCTCGCGCTTCCTCGGGATGCTTTCATCACTTACAGACAACGGTATACAAGTTCATGTTTTTACAGGTAACCATGACTTATGGATGAAAGATTATCTGGCCGATGAGTGTGGAGTCATAATCCATCATCACCCTGAATTGCTTACTATAGGCAAAGATAACTTCTATCTGGCCCATGGGGAAGGGCTGGGAAGCCGGAGCAAAGGATTCAGGTTTCTTCTTGCCTTTTTTCATAACCGCATTGCTCAATGGCTTTTTTCTTTTCTGCACCCCCGGATCGGAATGGCAATAGGACACTCATGGTCAAACAGCAGCCGTCTGGCGAAACACATTTCACTGCCTTACCTTGGAGAAGATAAGGAGGACCTGATAAGGCATACACGAGATCTTATAAAAAAGGGATGTGATGCACAGTACTTTATCTATGGTCACAGGCATCTGCCACTTACTTTTGATGAAGATAACCGGAGGATGATAATCCTGGGTGACTGGTTCACATACACCAGCTTTGCAGTTTATGACGGGAAGGATTTAATGCTTGTTAATGAACCTTCAGGTTCTTTGACCTGACTTTTACAGTCAGAACATAGTAAGAGTAATCTTTATTCACCTCTTCAAATTTATATTCCAGCTTGCAGCCAGATCTCCTTGCCATTTCAAGAAGGCCCATGTAGCCTGTCGATTCCTGGGACATGTTCTGACCTTCAAGGGCTGTATGAAGAAGCTTTTTCAATCCATCCTCATCGAAAGCATTAACAAGGTTCAGCTTCGTTTTAAGATACACAACCTCACTGTTTCTGACCAGATTGCCCGATGAAATAATATATGAGCCCGGTGTGTTTCTTATCATTGCCACCGGCATGCCGTATTTCTTCTCAGCATCAAGACCCGGGCTATATTGAGCGACATTTTGCAGCAACTCAATAAGTATTGTGAAAACACGTTTATGGAGATTTTGCTCAAGATCAGACTCCAGCATCCTTATCTCATTAAAGTTCAGTACCTCTTTATTAATGTCATGGGTAATGTGACCGGCCCAGACGAAATAAATGCCGTTTGAACTCATCATATGCTCAAGCCTGGCAATCTTGGTACCATCATAACGGTTGGTTGAAAAAGACTCACGCACTCCCTTTCCTCCGGCATCAACGGTCTTGCTCAGGATAAAATATGAGTGTGCATTATCAATTGGAATAAAGTCATAGTCCAGCTTGTTTCCAGTTTTACGGGCCATCTCAATGAGACCAAGCCCGGCGCCCCCCTTGCTGCTTACATCAGAGTCCTTAAGCATCTCCCGATATACTTCCCTTATTTTCTCAGGATCAAGCTTGTTTATGTTCTCCAGGTTGTCTTTAAGGCTTGCAACATCATCTGTTGATATTGCATTTCCTGTTGTCACTGTGTAGCCATCATCAGTCTTTGTATATACAACAAGTGACATGACTTCAAGACTGGTATCAGCATGACGAGTTATATTCTGAAGGTTTTCAAGAACAAACATGAACAGGCGTTTACGTCCTACCATACTGAACTCTGAGAACTCCATTTCTTTTTCCAGAAGTGTAAGTAACAGCACAGAGTTTTCACCCGTTACTTCTCCCCTGTATGCAAACATCAGGTTCTCGTCTGCCAGTCTATCTCTAATTTTTATTGTCAGGTCCATAGTGTCAGGTTTCCTCAATCATGCTAATTCACATGCAAAATAAGTAAAAAAGATACATGGAAAAAATATTTTGCTATCCGGCCCAACCCTCGCGGTCAAGATTTCGGTAGTTGATGGCTTCCGAGAGATGGTCAGGGCGTATTTCATCAGATCCTTCGAGGTCAGCAATGGTACGTGACACTTTCAAAATGCGGTCATAAGCACGGGCTGAGAGGCCACGCATTTCCATTGCAGCACGCAGGAGCCTCCCTCCTGTCTCATCGAGGTGACAGTACCGGCGTATCAGTGCCGGAGTCATCTGGGCATTGCAATAGATGCCATCAGTGCCTTCATATCTAATGCTCTGTATGCTTCTCGCTTTAATCACCCGGTCACGTATTGTCGCTGAAGGCTCTGTATTCATTGATCCTGATAACTTTTCATAGTTGACAGGCACCACCTCAACATGCATATCTATACGGTCAAGCAATGGGCCGGAGATGCGGTTGAGGTATTTCTGCACCATGCCTCCTGTGCAGGTGCACTCTTTCTCCGGATGATTATGAAAACCACAGGGACATGGATTCATGGCCGCAATGAGCATAAAGCTGGCAGGGTAATCAACAGTAAATCTGGCTCTTGAGATTGTAATAACCCGGTCCTCCAACGGCTGCCTCAGGACCTCAAGCACAGTGCGCTGAAATTCAGGTAACTCATCCAGAAAAAGAACTCCGTTATGTGCAAGGCTTATCTCTCCCGGCTGTGGTACAGATCCTCCTCCTACAAGCGCAATATTTGAAATGGTATGATGCGGACTCCGGAATGGACGCCGGACCATAAGCGAGACATGATCATCCATCTTTCCTGCAACAGAGTGTATCTTTGTTGTCTCCAGCGCCTCCGCAAGTGTCAGAGGGGGTATTATACCCGGAAGCCTCCTGGCAAGCATTGTCTTTCCTGATCCGGGCGGACCTATCATTATCAGGTTGTGTGAACCCGCCACCGCAACTTCCAGGGCTCTCTTGACGCTTTCCTGACCCTTGACATCTGCAAAATCTGCATCATACTTATTACCTTCCTGGTTAAATAAAGCATCCAGGTCTATCCTTACAGGCTCCAGTGTCCTTTCCCCCCTCATAAAACCGAGCACCTCATCAAGAGTCTTAACACCATAGACATCAATGCCATCCACCACGGCAGCCTCAGCAGCATTGTCTGAAGGCACCATAAGTGCCCTGAATCCTTCTTCACGGGCTTTTAAAGCCATTGGCAATACCCCTTTGACAGGCTTGATGATACCATCAAGGGACATCTCTCCGGTTAGCATAGTCCCCTCAATCCGGCTGCCCTCAACCATCCCCGAAGCGGTCAGTATGCCTAAAGCCAGCGGAAGGTCGTATGATGACCCTTCTTTGCGTATATCAGCAGGTGCCATATTGATTATAACCTGCCTTCCCGGCCACTTCAATCCTACCGCTCTGAAAGCCGATTCAATACGCTGCTGACTCTCCTTGACTGCAGCATCAGGCAGCCCGACAAGCATATATCTTACGCCACGGGTGACATCCACTTCAATGGTCACTGTTACTGCTTCAATACCGAAGACAGCGCCGGAAAAGGTCTTTACCAGCATAAACCAGAATTTATGTTATGACTAAAGAGGAAATGCTGCTTAACAAAGTTCAACAAAATGAAAGGAAAATCCAAGATGATTTAAAAAAATTACAGACATCCGGAATTGTTTAGCTTTTATTCCGCAAATCAAAATCCTTATTGACAGCAATATCTTGAATGGTATTGAGTAATCCGGTCGTGATTATGTTGAATACGGAACAGTAAACAAAGTCATCAAAAACAAGAAATTAAGTTACAAAGCGAAACCCGATCCCAGGGTCTCATTTTTCTTAAGGTTACCTTTTTTCAATCGGCAGTTCAATAACAAAGCTTACCAAATCAGAGGTATTTTCAACATATATAATCCCTTTATGCTCATTAATGATTGAATAACAAATCGATAGACCAATTCCTTTGCCTTTATCCGGATCTTTGGTAGTAAAGAAAGGATCAAAAATCTGGTTAACGTATTTCTCGGGTATTTTCGGTCCGGTATTTGACAGTTTCAAAACTGCTTTTTCTCCAGTTGTATATGTTGAGATGAAAATTGTCCTCGGATTTGTGGTATTAAGGTTTATAGCATAAATAGCATTGTCAAACAGGTGCAGAAGTACCTGGTGCATCTTCTCAGAGTATAGAGGTAAGTTGATCTGTAATTTATAATCCTTGACAATTTTGATGTCAGTTAGCATAAAATCAAGGAAAAGTAACGTATTGTCAATAATCTGATGAATGTTGCAATCTGTCAGAACAGAGGTTCCTGAACGTGAGAAATTCATCAGGGCTTTAACTATGCCTGAAGACCTTTCAAGTCCTTCTCTTACCAAACCTAAACCAGCATTAAATTTTTCAGCTTTTTCAACGGAGATATTTCTTTCTTCCCTTTGTAAGTCTTCAAGCAATGCAATACCACCGGTAATGAAATTGAGGGGATTATTAATTTCATGTGCCACACCGGCAGTTAGTGTTCCTATTGAAGCCATTCTTTCTGATTGAATCAG
>CAZGDJ010000162.1:0-7319 GCA_964524635.1 uncultured Rikenella sp.
AAACCGTTTTCATTGCAACTCCCGTTTTGTCTGAAAATCAGATGAAGGAAGCGGTCCAGAAATTCAAGAAGATCATCACTGACAATAGCGGTGAGATCGTTCATGAAGAGAACTGGGGCCTGAAGAAACTCGCTTATCCAATCCAGAAGAAGTCTACCGGGTTTTATTACCTGGTTGAGTTCAGGGGATCAGGCGAGTTGATAGATAAACTAGAACTGCAGTACAGGAGGGATGAAAGAATCATCCGTTTCCTTACCTTCCGTATGGACAAGTATGCCGTTGAGTATGCTGAGAAGAAGAGAAGAATGAAAGAAACAGAAAAAACCAGGGAGGAATAATTATGGCACAGAATAACTCAGAGATAAGATATCTGACACCTCCGACTGTCGAGATAAAAAAGAAGAAATACTGCCGGTTCAAGAAGAACAAAATCAAGTATATTGATTATAAGGATCCCGAATTCCTGAAGAAGTTTCTGAATGAGCAGGGTAAGATATTACCACGCCGTATAACCGGTACTTCGCTTAAATACCAGAGAAGGGTTGCAAAAGCCATCAAACGCGCACGCCATCTGGCTATTCTGCCTTACGTTGCTGATCTTATGAAGTAAAGGAGGAAGTGATATGAAAGTAATACTTAAGCAGGATTTAGACAAGTTAGGACAGAAGGATGATATCCTTAATGTCAAAACCGGGTATGCAAGAAACTATCTCATACCGAAAGGATATGCCATTCAGGCTACTGACTCCGCTGTCAAAGTTCATAATGAGAATCTGAAGCAAAGAGCTCACAAAGAGGAAAAGATAAAGAATGAGGCTGAACAAATTGCAGCAAAACTTAACGGAGTAAAGCTTTCCATAGGTGCGAAGACCAGCTCTGCAGGCAAGATATTCGGATCAGTGAACACTATCCAGATTTCTGAGGCGCTAAAGGAAAAAGGCTTTGAGATAGACCGTAAGAATATCATTCTTGGTGAAGAGACAATTAAGGAAGTAGGCAACTACAAGGCCGTTATAAAGCTTCACAGGGATGTTAAAGTAGAGGTTGAGTTTGAGGTAAAGGCTGAGTAACTGAACCGGAAGATTTGAATATAAGAAAAGGGGTTGAAAAACCCCTTTTTCTTTTTACTTAGTCGCTATGGTTTCAATCTCAATAAGTGCACCTAAAGGCAGTCCTTTCACCGCAAAGGCTGCTCTGGCCGGCTGTTCTGACGTATAATATCTTGCATATACCTCATTCATAGCTTTAAAATCAGACATATCAGAGAGAAGGCAGGTAGATTTAACCACATTGGAGGTTGAATAACCTGCAGCTTTCAGTATTGCCATAATGTTTTTCATTACCTGTTCAGTCTGCTCTGTTATTCCACCCTGAACAATGACCCCTGTTTCCGGATCGACAGGAATCTGTCCTGAAATAAAGAGAAAACCGTTTGCTTCAATAGCCTGGCTGTATGGTCCGATCGCTTTCGGTGCTGATTCTGTACTAATTATCTTTTTCATAATGTCAAATGAGAATTAAAAGTTTTCATGATAGTCTTTTCTTCTCTCATATTTCAGATCCTGCAAAACTCCGGCTTTGGCGGCTATTGTAAAGTTCCAGCTCCGGAGAGTACCTACCGGCACCCAGTTGAAACTCATCTGCCAGCAATGGAGGTCTCGTGTAATGCTGATAGTTGACATTGTTATTTTGCTATTTTTGAAATCATATCCTGAAGAATAGGTAAGAGCTGTTTTCGGAGTGAGCCGCACATTTCCCGAGAAGCTCAGGGTCTGGTTTATTGATGAGGTAAAAGCGGGTTTGCTGTAACTTAAATTATAAGCCACCCTGAGTGACCAGGGCACATCAAATCTTACATAGCCATACTCATCATAGTTATTGGTGGCCAGTGGCACTTTAGCACCTGCCGGCGTTTTTTGCGCGTCATTCATTTGAAAACTCTCCCCTGGTGTTGTTGGTCCAGATGTTGTTGATGAAGGTGTCTGAGTGCCTTTTTTGCCTTTTAGCAATTCGCCTACATCCATGTTCAGACTCATGTTGAAACCTGTCATACGTGCAAGGCCTCTTCCCTGGCTGATTGCCAGCTCAGGGACTAATTTGCCAAGGCTGTCCAAACCATATATTGAAAAGGAACTGCTCGCCTGGATACTGATATTCTCAGCAAGAGTGGTGCGGAATGACATGCTTATCGGAGCCCATTTCATAGATTCTTTAAACAAATTATAATTTGTAGAGAATGAGAGGTTTTCTATCAGTTTAATTTTCCTGGGTTTACCCGTTGAGTCATTCTTCGCAAATACTTTAGCCTCAACAATGTTTGCCAGGCTGAATGAAACAGAACCGCTTTCGGTACCTAAAGAAGGAGGTTGATAAACCCCTTGATATTTAAAATATCTCACCCCGACAGTGTCTTTCACATCAGCATACATGTCGCTTGCCAGCTTTGCCATAGCAGGTACATAGGAGAAGCCTACTGAGGGCCTGACCACATGTCTGATGGCAAGCAGTCTTGAATTCTTAAAATTGAATTGTCCGAATATCTGTGGATTATATGACATGCTTACAGAGGGATTCAGAGCGTGAACATAATAAATGCCACGTGTAACTGAATCCTGAAAAGAAGGAACAGTATCGTTCTTTGAAGTATCAAAATAATCCGGGTCCCAGTTTCTTTCAATTTTACGGGTATACATAACACCTGTATATTTCATCTGGGGAGATATCGAGAAGTTGTTGAAAGGCCTTATCTGAACACTCATAGGTATCTCATGCATAAAGCCATTATCCATATTTTCCCATACCTGATTTGTAAAAAGAAGGCTGTCATAAGTATTGATACGATTCTCAAGCCTGGAGCTGTACTGCATTTGTAGATCATGGTACCATCGTTTCTTAAGTGCCGGCTTTTTAGGTTTGAGAGGATAAAAACGTGCTACTGAAAACTCTGCCTTGGGAAGGTTAAGAGTCATTGTTTTATTCTGAACATTCTGGCTCTGATAAAGACTGGCTGAAAAATTGTAAGGTGAACCAGCCCATGATTTTGAATAGCTGATGCTTGACTGACGCGTGGTTGTAACGTGATCGCTTACATTATAGCTGTTATTCTTATCATAACCGCTCGAACTCATACTGACGCTTGCTGAAAAACGTGAGCCGGGATTTGCCTTGGAATCCTGTGAATGACTCCAGTTAATCCTGTAGTTAGAGTTCTTTCCATATTCGGGATCACCCTTGTAGCCAGTAACATTATTTGCATAACTAAATGCAAAATTTCCGGAAAACCGGTATTTCACTTTATAAGTTGTTGCAGCACTTGCCAGCCATGTCATGTTTGTATACAGAGTACCTGTCAGTCTCAGATCAAAATAGTCATTGATAGCAAAATAATAGCCCCCATCAGAGAGATAATAGCCTCTGTTTGCTTCCTGCCCGTATTTAGGCATAATTATTCCTGATGCTCTTTTCTGTTGTACCGGGAAGAACCCAAAAGGTAATATCACCGGAAGTGGTATATCAGCAACAACCATATATGCAGGACCTGATACTATCTTTTCCCCGGGATAAACCTTTGCTTTATTAAGGGCAAGGTAGAAATCCGGGTTTTCTTTATCACAGGTTGTAAATTTACTTTTATAGATATGGAGGCTCTCATCTTCATGGCGCTTGGTCACCAGACTTTGAAGGTAACCTCCCTCCTCCTCAGTTGTAACGTTTCGGATGACCCCTTTCTTTGTTTTAAAATTATATGTAAGCTCCCTTGATTCAAACTGTTGACTTTTATCTTTGAAACGCGGCTTGCCTGTCATTTTACCGGTTGAGTCTATTAATCCGGTCGCATAGACCGACCCGGTTTCCATATCAAGCACTATTGAGTCAGCAGTTAGTTCAATAGTTCCATACTTTACCTGTGCATTCTTCACAAGACTGACTTTTTTATTTTTCACATCAGTCTTCATGTAACCTTCAGGTGATGCAGAATAAATGATAGGCATTTCAACAGCTTCATCTGATATTTTCCGTCCGCCGCTTTGCAAAGAATCAGAAGGCATGCTTTGTTCCAAAAGGCTGAATATGGTATCAGGTTTGAGAGATAATGAATCGGTGACAATTCGTTGTATTTCCTGACCGTTCAAAACTATTGAAAAAATTGAGAGTAGAGTTAACAACACAATTTTTCTTTGTGAAAGAAAATGTAAGTTAAATGCTATTTTTGCGTTGTATTTGTGCATACATTAAATGCCAGTGGCAAAACTAATTAAATTTCGTGAAGGAGTAATGAGGCATCATAGCAAAATAAGGAGCATAAAGATTATACTTTTCTCAGTATTGATATCTGGCACAATTAGTATGCCATGTGTCCTTCAGGCGCAACCATCACCAATAAAAAAACAGTGGGTAGTCGTTATAGATGCCGGGCACGGAGGCAGAGATCCGGGCTCTATTGGTGCAACAAAATCAAAAGAAAAGAATGTAACACTTGACATTGCACTAAAGACAGGCAAGTATATAAAAGAGAACCTGAAAGATGTTAAAGTTATTTATACAAGAGATGATGACACCTTCCCCGGGCTTGATGAAAGAGCTGAGGTAGCAAATAAAAACAAAGCAGACATTTTTATTTCGATACATGCAAATGCTGTTGACGATAAACGCCCGACAGGAACTGAAACATGGGTTCTCGGCCAAAGCATGGATGACGCCAATCTGAAGGTTGCAATGAAAGAGAACTCTGTTATAACATACGAGGAAAACTATCAGGCAAAATATGAAGGTTATGATCCGAGTTCAGTGGAATCTTTTATAATATTTTCACTCATGCAAAACACCTATCTGAAACAGAGCACTGAATTTGCTTCAGCTATTCAGAATCAGTTCAGGGAAAGAGTTGGCAGAAAGGACCGGGGAGTAAAACAGGCTGGATTTCTAGTACTGTGGAAAACTACCATGCCATCTGTTCTCATTGAAGTAGGTTTTATAACCAATGCCGAGGAAGAGAAATATCTCTTATCACAAGAGGGTCAGGAATATATTGCATCAGGTATATACAGGGCATTCAGAGATTACAAGCAAACAATTGACAGCAGATCAGGCATAACAACAATAGCTGAGACAAAGGCTCCTGAAACTGATGAGCTACCATCTGAACCGAAGATAGCGAAGGTTTCCGGAGACTCTGATAAATCGTCAGTAAAAACCGGCGCTAATCAGGCAATTACTAACGATAAAGTGACTGAACCAACGCTCAAAGAGGTTGCTGAAGACATAAGCGAGATTAAGACAGAGACTAAAGTTGCAGTAACTAAGCCAGCCGGTAAAACCGTATCGGAGGCAAAAAGCCAGACGACCCTGAAACCGCCTGTTAAGGTTGAGGGAAAGAATGATATCTGGTTTATGGTTCAAATCGCTGCGGTTCCAAAAAACAGCACTCAAAAAAAGGATTCTTATAAAGGAATCGATTCACTTACCCGGATTACTGATGGTGACAGGTACAAGTTTGGAGCAGGAAGGTTCAGGTTTTACGAAGATGCAATTATCTACAGAAGATCAATTTCAGGGATGTATCCTGACGCATTTGTAATAGCAGTAAGGAATGGAAGTATCATTCCTCTAAAGGATGCAATAAACGAAGCAAAAATTACAAAGAATTAATTATATGAAAATACTAAGCAAAGAAGTAAAGATAGGAGCTGTGGCTCTTGTAACGATAGCTGCATTTGTTTTGCTGTTTAACTTTCTGAAGGGTACTGACCTTTTATCAAGCACAAACACATACCATATTATATATGACCAGATAAGCGGTTTGGAAGAATCCAGCCCGGTAGAAATCAATGGTTACAGAGCTGGTGTTGTCCAGAATATCAAATTCATCAATGATGGCACAGGAAGGTTATCTGTAGCCATCACCGTAAACAAGAACTTCAGCCTTCCTTATGGGACTACTGCTGAAATAACCACTGCTACCCTTATTGCAGGAATGAAGATTAAACTGAATATGGGAGAAAGTAAAGAGATATATCATAACCAGGATACAATTACCGGCATAATTGCCACTTCAATAATTGATAAATTATCTGGTGCCATAACGCCGCTTGAGGGTAACATTTCTAATATTATAGTTAAACTGGATTCTGTTGTCTCCAGTCTTAATTCTCTTGTAACACCACAATTCACGGCTGATATACAATCTTCAGTAGCAAATGTAAATGGCATCACAGCCAATTTCAGGGAGATCTCAGACAAGGAAAAAGACAAACTGATGTCATCAATTGATGACCTGAATAAATTCACGGCCATGCTTTCTGCTAACAGTTCTTCATTTGATTCAACGATAAAAAACCTCGGCGCTATTTCAGATACTTTGGCATCTGCTGACCTTGGAACCTCACTGGCATCACTAAAGAATTCACTGGCAAGCATGGATTCTGTTCTGAAGAATATTAATAAAGGAGAAGGCACTGCCGGAAAGCTTGTAACGGATGACAGTCTTTACACCAACCTGAGTAACAGCCTTAACAGTCTTGACCTTTTACTTCAGGATCTGAAAGACAATCCGAAGAAATATGTCCACTTCTCTCTTTTTGGCAAGAAGGATAAGTAAATTGCCAGATTAATGATAATTGATACTGTATCACAGCCTTGTAAAAACCAATTTTCAATTTCCTCTCTTAAATAAAAAAGGATAAATAAATCCCCTGTTTCATAAATCATTGTATTACATTACTTTCACTGTATATATCTGATTATCTGTACTTTAATTTTTTAAATATTTTTTTAAGTATAATAACCTGATGATCTGATGAGTATGAAATATTTGTAAAAGTCAAGCAAAAAAAGTTTTTTTTTTTAGTTTTTTTTTTACAAATATTGTCTCACTTTTCAACTCCCAAAAGACGATATAAAAAATTGTAATCCTTAACCTGAATGAATAAGTCTCATGATGAAGTATGGAATAGCTGTCTGGAAATAATCCGTGACATCATTCCATCCGCAAGTTTTAAAACATGGTTTGAGCCAATAGTGCCGCTTCGGTTAGACAAAAACATTCTGACAATTCAGGTTCCCAGTCCGTTCTTTTATGAGTATCTTGAAGAGCAATACATTGATATTCTCCGTAAAACTCTGCGTCGTGAGATTGGTAATGATGCCAAGCTGGAGTACAATATTATTATGGAGAACTCTACCTATACGAATGGTAAGCCTTTTACAGTCAAATATCCGTCGAGGAATAAGACTGATCTTCAGAACAAGCCATTGCAGGTTCCTTTTGAGCTGACGCAGTCTCAGATAAAGAATCCATTTATCATCCCGGGGATCAAGAA
>CAZGDJ010000163.1:0-7302 GCA_964524635.1 uncultured Rikenella sp.
ATAGGGGCACTCATGGATTTCAAGACCTGGCCCATGTCTGGTTCCGACAAGTGGCCGCCAATGCTCGATTATCCTTCAGGCGTAAGACCGTATGATCCATTCAATCCTCAGGCACGTGAAATCTACTGGAAGTATCTGAACAAGGGTCTTCTCTCATTTGGGATTGACGGCTGGTGGATGGATTCATCAGAGCCTGACCATCTGGATTTTAAACCTTCAGATCTCGACAACAAAACATACCTGGGCTCATTCCGTAAAGTACGGAACGCCTTCCCGCTCATGACCGTGGGTGGCATCTACGAGCACCAGAGAGCTGTTACCTCCGATAGACGCGTGTTTATTCTTACCCGTTCGGCATTTGCCGGACAGCAGCGTTATGCTGCCAATGTATGGTCAGGCGATGTCACAGCATCATGGGCAGCATTAAGAAATCAGATATCCGCAGGTCTGAATTTTTCGCTGAGCAACATTCCTTACTGGAACAGTGATATCGGTGGTTTCTTCCTGAGTAGGTTCAGGAAAAAGCTTGATGATGCTGAGTACCGTGAGTTGTATGCCCGATGGATGCAGTTCGGCGCTTTCTGCCCAATGATGCGTTCACACGGCACTGATGCGCCTCGTGAAATATACCAGTTCGGGAAGAAAGGTGACAGGATTTATAACGCAATTGAAAAATCAATAAATCTGCGATATAGCCTCCTGCCATACATTTATTCGGCAGCATGGGATGTTACGGCTAACCAGTCGACAATGATGAGAGCCCTGGCGATGGATTTCTCGTACGACCGGAAAGCCCTTGACATTAATGACCAGTATATGTTCGGCAAATCATTGCTTGTATGCCCCGTTACAACTCCAATGTATTCAAAGGATACTAAAGAGGATTTCAGCACTGCAGGAACCAGAGAACTTTACCTGCCCGCAGGCATTGACTGGTACGACTTCTGGACAGGCAGTAAATATCAGGGCGGACAAACACTGAAAAAGGAAGCACCGGTTGATATTATCCCGTTGTATGTTAGGGCCGGGACAATACTTCCCATAGGTCCGGAGGTTCAGTATGCCACGGAAAAGAAGTGGGACGAACTTGAAATACATATTTACACAGGTGCTGACGGCAGGTTCATCCTCTATGAAGACGAAAACGATAATTACAATTACGAGAAAGGTGCATTTTCGACCATTGATTTCTCATGGAACGATCGTCAAAGAAAATTGACCATAAGCGATTGCAAAGGTTCTTTCCCGGGAATATTGAAAGAACGTAAGTTCAATATCGTGTTAGTGAATGGAACCATGGGCAAAGGAACCGTTGCTCCTGAAAAATCCGATAAAGTGGTAATATATACAGGCAAAAAAGTAGTGATCAATCTGTAGAGAATTTGAAGGCAAAAATTCTTTACAACTGAATTTTGTCAAATGGAATATTCAACCTTAGGAAAAACGGGCCTTAAAATACCACGAATCATTTATGGAACCAGTGCTCTGGGGAATCTATACCGTGTTCATTCGTCTGACTCAAAACTTGAAATAGTCAGTGAATGCATAAAATATGTGCAGAATCCGGTCTTTGACAGTGCAGGTAAATATGGAGCAGGATTAGCACTTGAGACACTTGGAAATTGTTTGCGCAAGCTTAAAATAAGGGCTGATGATGTCATAATCAGTAATAAACTGGGCTGGCTCCGCAGTGAATTAAAGGCACCCGAACCCACTTTCGAACAGGGTGTCTGGTTCGGTCTGAAAAATGATGCAATTCAGCAAATAAGCTATAAAGGCATTATGGCTTGCTTCGAGCAGGGTAATGAATTGCTGGGAGGAGCTTATAAGCCTCAGTTATTATCAGTACACGACCCTGATGAATATATAAACAAAGGTCAAAACCCCGAAGAAAAGGAAAGCCTTTTTAAAGATATTCTTGAGGCTTATAAAGCTTTATCGGACCTTAAAAACCAGGGAAAAGTTAAAGCCATAGGAATCGGTTCAAAAGATTGGACAATAATTAGTAAAGTAGCCGAATATGTTGAGCTCGACTGGGTTATGTTTGCCAATAGTCTGACAATTATGAATCATCCGCCGCAACTTCTGGCTTTCGTCAACAAACTGCACAAAAAGGACATTACTATTGTCAATTCGGCGGTTTTTCAGGGTGGTTTTTTAACAGGAAGTAATTATTATGATTACAGACCAATTACCCCTGAAAGCGACAGACTGAAATATCAGTGGCGTGAAAAGTTCTATTCTCTCTGCCAGAAGTACAAAGTAATTCCATCGGTAGCCTGCGTAAATTTTGCATTGACCCCTCCCGGAGTTGCTTCAATCTCCCTCAATACTTCAAATCCCGGGCGGGTGAAGGACAACGTAGAGTCTGTGCTTGCAAAAGTACCGAAGGAGTTTTATTACGAGATGGTAAAAAATGGATTAATCAGCAAAGATTACCCCTACCTGGATCTCTGATTCTGAAAACAACTATTTAACTGGAAATCTGATAAAATACAATCACTTCTATGCAAAATCAAAAGTTTACCACTAAAGAGTATATTGTACCTTTCATTCTGATAAGCTCGCTCTTTTTCCTGTGGGGAATAGCTCACGGTATGCTTGATACCCTGAATAAGCATTTTCAGGATATGCTCCAACTTTCGAAAGCTCAGTCAGGGATGATTCAGTTCTCCGTTTATATGGCATATTTCAGCATGGCGCTTCCTGCCGGTTACTTCATGAGGTCATTTGGGTACAAGAAAGGGATAATCCTTGGCTTGTCATTATTCGCCTCCGGCGCACTATTGATTGCAGCAACTACTTCATTCGAGTCATTCTGGATTTTTCTGATCTGCCTGTTTATTATGGGTTGCGGATTGGCAACATTGGAAACTGCAGCAAATCCCTATACAACAAAGCTTGGACCCAGGGAGACAGCTGAACGACGAATTAACTTCTCCCAGTCATTTAATGGTCTTGCCTGGGTTATTGGACCACTGATCGGTTTGTATATTTACAGAGGGCAGGATGCCGGGACAGGCCAGAAACTAAGTTCAATGATTCTGCCTTACATGGCCATAGCCCTGGTAGTTATTACCGTCGCAGTTATCTTTATTAAAACTCCATTGCCTGAAATATCGGAAGAAACAATTGGCTCTAATGATGCAAGCGATAATTCAGATGATTCATCCTTTATCGCGAAGCCGCTAATAAAGAATAAACACTTTGTTTTGGGGGTTCTCGCCCAGTTCTGCTACGTTGCGGCTCAGACGGGCATATTCAGCTACCTTATTAACTTCGTTACTGATGAAAACCAAACACCTCATTTTGATAAGGCGAATGGCCCATTTTTCCTGGCCTTCGGATTTGCACTTTTTATGATAGGACGTATGTCCGGAAGCTACCTCATGCGATTCTTCAAGCCTGCCAGAATGCTGGCTGTTTATGCCTTCATGTGTTGTATCCTATTGCCATTTGTAAGTGCAGGACTCGGGTGGATCTCTTTAATAAGTCTATACGGTGTCTTTTTCTTTATGTCAATTATGTTCCCCACAATATTTGCCCTGGGGATCAGGGATTTAGGTCCAAAGACCAAGAAAGCCTCATCTTTCATTGTGATGGCTATTGTAGGAGGAGCTGTTTTCCCTCCATTAATGGGCTGGATCGCCGATAAATCAAGTATGTCAGTTGGTTTTTACGCTCCGATTCCATTTTTTGCTTTTATCCTGTATTACGCCATCTCCGGATACAAGGTAAAGACTGATTAAGACTTCATAAAATGAAAATCGACAGCCACCAGCATTTCTGGCTATATAACTCAAATGAATATGGCTGGATAACCGATGAAATGGAAATCCTCAGGAAAGACTATCTGCCTGACCAGTTGGGAACTGAGCTTTCTTCGATAGGATATGATGGGTCAATTGCAGTACAGGCACGTCAGTCAC
Organism: uncultured Rikenella sp.; assembly: GCA_964524635.1. Classification (GTDB taxonomy): domain Bacteria; phylum Bacteroidota; class Bacteroidia; order Bacteroidales; family VadinHA17; genus SR-FBR-E99. The sequence goes on from CAZGDJ010000163.1 coordinate 3,930, forward strand.
TTGCAGAAACACATTGGATACTGGACCTGTCTGAACAACACAGTTTTATCAAAGGAGTAATTGGTTGGGTCGATTTGTGCTCTCCTGACGCGGAGGAACAGTTAACTCATTTTTCCGGAAACCCGAAACTGGTCGGAATCAGGCATGTCATACATGATGAACAGGATGATAACTTTATGCTCAGGAAGTCTTTCCTGAGAGGCATATCATATCTGAAGAAGTTCGGATTGACTTATGATATTCTTGTTTTTCCGCGGCATTTATCCAACACCATTAAGTTTGTCAGCCAGTTCCCCGAACAGGTTTTTGTACTTGACCATATCGCAAAGCCGTCTATTAAGGATAAGCAAATAGCACCCTGGAAGGAGGATATTGAAAAACTTGCCCGGTTCAGGAATGTCTATTGCAAATTATCCGGAATGGTTACCGAGACAAATGTCAGAAACTGGGATAAGGAGGAATTTATTCCTTACCTGAATATTGTGTTTGAAGCTTTCGGAACAAATCGTCTGATGATAGGATCAGACTGGCCGGTATGCAGACTTGCCGGATCTTATAAACAGATAATGCAGATAGTATCAGATTACATTAGTACTTTTAAGGTTCAGGATCAGCAAAAAATACTTGGAGAAAATGCAATAACAGCATATGGTCTTAAACTTTGATCGGATTAGTTTCTCAATAAAATAAAAATGAAAGCCTTTGCTATTATAAAAGAAAGAATCGTTCGGGCAATTGAAATTGACGAACCTGTTCCTGATTCAGATGAGATATTGCTTGAGGTTCATTATATAGGATTATGCGGCAGCGATTTAAATGCTTATCGCGGACTGATGCCACTGGTGACTTTGCCCCGCATACCCGGTCATGAAATAAGCGGAATAATCATTGATAAGGGCAACCTGGTACCTTCTTCTTTTAAGAAAGGAGATAAAGCAACGGTATCTCCTTACACAAATTGCGGAGTATGCCCTGCATGCCGTACCGGACGTGTTAATACATGCGAGTTTAATCAGACACTTGGGGTCCAGCGTGATGGAGCTCTTACCTTGAAAATACGGGTTCCTTATTCTAAGGTATTTACCAGCGGGATACTTTCACTGGAAGAGTTGGCTTTGGTTGAACCCATGAGTGTTGGATATCACAGTGCAAACCGCGGGGAAGTAAAAGAAACTGATACTGTGTTAATTATTGGATGCGGTGTCATTGGGATTGGTGCTTTATGTGCCTGTGTAAGAAAAGGTGCTACTGTAATTGCAGTGGATATTGACGATAAAAAACTGGAAACGGCAAATCACTTTGGTGCAGCTCATATAATCAATAGTAAAAGTGAGAACGCTCTTTTACGAATTAAGGAGCTGACATGTAACGAAGGCGTGAATGTAGCCATAGAAGCCGTTGGTAATCCGGCAACCTTTGTTCTTGCACTTGAAGCTGTTTCTTTTGCCGGGAGGGTCATAACGATAGGCTATTCGAAAGAAGAAGTGCATTTTAACTCCCAGTTAATTGTCCGTAAAGAACTTAATTTATATGGCTCGAGAAACGCTCTGAGGGTCTTCCCTTCTGTAATCCAAATGTTTGAATCTAAAGAAAAACCTTTTTCAGACCTAATTACCAAAATATTCTCCTTTGACCAGGCTCCCGAAGCTTTTAAATTCTGGGATGAAAATCCTGGTAAAGTTTCCAGGATATTGATCAATGTGACAAAATGAAACACAAACCTGAACTTTGTGCAATTTGCAATACGATTAAATAAAACATTTTACTATTTTACTTGCACAAAAAAAGTCAGAAAGTGAAAAAGATATTTCGTCTTCTTACATTTTGCTTTGCCCTGTCAATCAATACCGCGGTACCGGCACAGACAAATGCAGCAAGTAACCCCGTCATCTGGGCAGATGTACCCGACATGTCAATAATACGTGTTGGTGATATATATTATATGAGCAGCACTACAATGCACATGAGCCCGGGAGTGCCGATAATGAAATCCAAAGACTTAATTAACTGGGAGATAGTCAATTATGCTTACAACACCCTGGGTGATAATGACGCATTAAATCTCTTAAACGGGAAAAATGCCTATGGGAAAGGCTCATGGGCCAGCTGTATAAGATATCACAATGAAACTTTCTATGTATCAACCTTCTCATCTACAACAGACAAAACATACATCTGGTCGACAACAGACATTGAAAAGGGACCATGGAAGGAGATATCATTCAGCCCCAGTTTTCACGATCATAGCCTGGTTTTTGATGATGATGGCCGTGTTTACCTTATTTACGGCAATAAGAAACTCACCCTTGTTGAACTGAATGCTGATCTGTCAGGAGTCAAATCCGGAGGAATAAACCAGGTAATCATAGAAGACGCAAGCGCGCCATCGGGGCCTCAAAGCGGACTAGGAGAAGGTTCTCAGCTATTCATGGTAAATGGCAAATACTATCTTTTCAATATTACCTGGCCGCGAGGGGGAATGCGGACAGTTGTTGTCCACAGGGCTGACAGGCTTACCGGTCCGTGGGAAGGAAAACTCATTTTCCAGGATCTCGGCGTTGCCCAGGGTGGCATGATCGAAAAACCAGACGGAAAATGGTATGCTTTTCTTTTCAGAGATTTCGGCTCTGTTGGCCGTATTCCGTATATCGTTCCTATGACATGGGAAAATGGATGGCCTGTCATCGGGATTGACGGTAAAGTTCCCGAAAAACTCGATCTCCCGCAAAATAAAAGTCTCATACCAGGAATAGTGAAATCCGATGAATTCAAAAGAAAGAAAGGAGATCCCCGGCTTCCCCTTGTCTGGCAATGGAATCATAATCCTGACAACACTCTATGGTCTGTTAATCAGAGAAAAGGCTTCCTGCGGCTGACAACAGGACGAATTGATACACTGTTCACGCAGGCCAGGAATACTCTTACGCAGCGCACTGTTGGTCCTGAATGTTCCGGATCGACTTTGATTGATGTTTCAAATATGAAGGAGGGTGATATTGCCGGACTAGCCCTTCTGCAAAGGAAATTCGGGATCGTGGGAGTAAAATTCAGCAACGGAGTCAAGTCTGTTGTAATGATAAATGCTCAAACAGGAAAGCCAATAGAAGTGGAAAGCATCCCCCTGTCACAGAAAAAAATGTATCTTAAAGCAGAATGCGATTTCACTGACCGTAGTGATATAGCGTTTTTTTACTACAGTCTCGACGGAAAAACATGGAAATCCATTGGCAATCAGCTTAAAATGGAGTATTCAATGCCTCATTTTATGGGATATCGTTATGGACTGTTTAATTACTCAACAAAAAAAACTGGTGGATTTGTTGATTTCGACTGGTTCCATATAGCAAATAACAGAACAGAAACTAACCCGTAA
>CAZGDJ010000164.1:0-7294 GCA_964524635.1 uncultured Rikenella sp.
ACCTCTCGCTTTCATTCAGCGGTTCCCTTATAACAGGCCAGAGGCTGTTTCGCGAACTGGCGCTGGTGCTGCTTATATCGCTGGTGCTGCTTTACTTCATCCTTTCCGCACAGTTTGAGTCGCTCACACAGCCTCTGATAGTGCTGTTGGAGATACCCATTGACATTGCCGGGGCGCTCTTCCTGGTATGGTTATGGGGAGGGACGATAAACATTATGACCATGATAGGGATCATTGTGATGTCGGGTGTCATCATCAACGACTCTATACTTAAAGTAGATACTATAAACAATCTCCGAAAATCGGGGGTGGGGTTAAAGGAGGCAATATACACCGGCGGTTCGCGCAGGCTGAAGCCCATCATTATGGTTGCAATGGCGTCGTTCTTTTCTACACTTCCCATGCTGTTCGGGTCAGGTTTGGGGAACCAGCTGCAGCGTCCGATGGCGCTGGCGCTGATAGGAGGCATGACCCTTGGCACCTTTGTGAGCCTTTACTTTATTCCGATGGCGTACTGGTACATTTACAGGCAAAAAATCCCTCATTCAAGAAGAACTGTGAATCAAAATGAAGTTGGTGCTTAGCTCTGTGCATGCAAATCAAAAATTTAAATGGTGACAATACCATTTTCTCATAGGTGCTAAAGAAGCCTACAGTACTTTTTTCTTAATTATGATCTTTATCCTTTCACTTTCCTTTCTGTTGTATTCCGAAGACCTGTATAGTACGGTAGAGACACTATCAATTAAGAACAAATTACTCGTCTGTAAAAGTTTTTGATTGTCACAGAGGAAAACAGAGGATGAATCAATCACAGAAAATCCTTTAAAATCAATGGATTCAAGGTAGGAATCTATTAAATCTTCATTATTGAGTGTGGCTAAACTAATGATTGTAGATTCAGGAAAGTCAATTGAAATCTGGTGTAGAGCACCATAGCACATAGAGCATTCACCTGAATGATAATAGACAATGATGGGTGTTTTTAAGTTAAGAATGATTTCATTCAATCTTCTTTCGTTTATAATTAATTTTTCGACAGATTGATTGTTGCAGGCAAAGAAAAGAATTAGAAAACAAGCAAAACTGACTATTTTACCTAATCTCATTAAATACTTCGTCCAAGGTATATTCAGATATTAAAACACTATTATCTTGTAGCTCCAGAGCGTACAGAACTCGATTCTTCCAATCAATATCATAGGAAATTACCGGGAATTCAAGTGTTACAATTCTTTGTGGAGTTCCTTTCCAATCAAAACAAAATAGCTTTTTTGTGCACTGCTCATCAAGGGTTTGTTCTTTTCCCTTAACGAAACGATAGCCAATATATCCTGTCCAAAACTCATTCTCATTGGCTATCACATGATGGTATGTCGTATAATGGGGCTGAGGCTTGAGCATATATCCGGTACCCATTGATTGGGCCTCAACGGAAATTTCTAAGCCTATAGGACCCTGAAATCTTTTAAGCAATCCCTTTTCAATATCATAGAGCTCGAATAGGTCGGTTTTTGAGCATATTGCTACGAATTGATTTCCATCGGGGGTGGAACCTATGGATGAAAAAAAGATATCATTGTCGGCTTTTATTTCATTATCATTAAGAAACGGAGGGTACTCTCCAAATTTTTTAATGATCTTCCCTTTTCCATCAAGCAAAGTAAAGCGAGTATCGTTACTAACGGAACTAAGGCAGATATACTTATCTCTTGATAACGGATGAAGTCTCTGAGTTTGATTTTCTTCAATAAAAAACTCATCATCAATATTAAAACTACGATCTGCTGATGGACTAAGAATGATCACCTTTCTTAATTGTCCACAGAATAGGTAGATGTCCCTGTCAATGACTTCCACACCCCATGATACAAGCATTTCCCCGGGACCCCTGCCGCGTGATATCAATTCCTGTACTTTCCCGTTCTTCAAATCCAGGATCTTAATCAATTTAGGTGTGCCGTATTCTTCAATCACAAGAAATGAATCGGGATGAAATCTTATCAGCGTTGGTTGACCAAGGAAAAGTTTATCAGATGATACCGGATTACCACTTCTGATGTCTATAATTGTTTTAAAGGAATCCTCAGTGAAAAGGGCATCACTCACATCGCTGTGGCCACATGAAAGTAGTATCCCTAATTCTACTAATAATAGTGCAATGAAAGCAATTCTGTTATGCATGCTGTCATTTTGATTTATGAGACAGGCCGATCATAATAATCGGCCTGTCCAATCAATCTATCCATTCTCTGTTATAGCATGTAATAATATAAGTGCCATTGGAATCTCCAGCATGTAAAGTGCATGTTGACATATAACTCCACGGGCACCACTGCTGACAAAGAGCAACCGGATCAATAGTTTTAACAGCAGTCAATTGTTTTATACTCATGATAGAGACAATTAACAATAAAAAAATTGTAGCTAATACTTTCTTCTTCATGACCTGTTAATTTTGATTTGTTCACCCAAAATTATGTCATTAGTTTAAGATTGATAAAGGGAAAAACAAGGAAAATCAAGGAATTTCCGGGAGACGAACGATTAGTAATAAGGACAGATGTTCTTAGATTGTTTCTAAATAGGTTAATATTATCAAATTAGTAAAGTTTGTACATGTCAAAAATATATATGGATGAACTAAAAGGTTTTAAATCAAAGATTTAATTGCTCTCTTACTATCTTTTGTTCCCAACCGGTCATTTTATTATAGTCTCACACCTGGTCTAAATCCTTTGACCAATAAGCAACTAATTCGTTTATAATAAGATTCTATTTATTACCACCCTTTGTAAAACTTTGAAGATGCTTTTACTGTCCAAAAGCAATTTTTCCATTCTTTTCATGGCTGCCCCGACCTATTTCGTCGGGGCTTTTGCTTGTATAATTTTAATGAACCACAACAGGTAGTAATGTAAAAAATGTTAATTACCATAATATAAATCGGTCGGATAAGGTTTTATGCGTAATTTAGATTTCTTATCCATAAATCTTAAGCATGAAAAGACTACTTAACTTAAACCGCTACCTGATTGCTGCTGTAACATCAGCAGCAATTATTCTTTTTACTTCCTGTGACCGTACCCCGGAATATGCCGGATACCGTCTCATCGAGAAACGCTTCGTTAAAGAAGTCAACGCTGATTGTTACTATTTTGAGCATATAAAGAGCGGAGCCAGTCTACTTAAAATAGCTGCTGATGATCCTAACAAGACATTCAGCATCGCATTTAAGACGGTGCCGGAGACAGATGCCGGTACACCCCACATTATGGAACACTCTGTTCTCAATGGTTCAAAAAACTTCCCTGTCAAAAGCCCCTTTGATGTGCTGATGAAAGGTTCACTGAATACTTTTCTTAATGCACTGACATCTTCAGACTGGACTATGTATCCGGTTGCCAGCATGAATGACAAGGATTATTTTAACCTGATGCATGTTTATCTTGATGCTGTCTTTAATCCGCTTATTTATGATGATCCACGTATCTTCATGCAGGAGGGATGGCATTATGAGCTTACTTCAAAAGATGCACCCCTGGTTTATAAGGGTGTGGTCTATAACGAGATGAAAGGTGCTTACTCCGGAGCTACACGCGAACTCAGTTACCAGGTAATGAAAAACCTGTTTCCGTCAAACGGCTATGCTTTTTCTTCCGGCGGGTACCCTTCGGCAATTCCTACTCTTACTTATGAGCAATTTCTTGATTATCACAAAAAATATTATCACCCTTCAAACAGCTATATCCTTCTTTACGGGAATGCCGACATAGCCATGGAGCTGGAGTTTATAGACAAGGAATACCTGTCAAAATATGATAAATCAGATTTTAAAGTCGACTTCCCAATAAATCCTCCTTTTGATGCCGTCAAAGAGGTACAGGGTTATTATCCTGTTATCGAGGGAGCTCCTGTCGAAGACCAGTCATATCTGTCAATGAACTATGTGATAGGATTAAATACTGACGTCTCACTCACTATGTCACTTGATGTTCTGGCCGATGTACTTGTTAACCAGGAATCTGCTCCTTTGCGGAAAGCATTGCAGGATGCGGGAATTGGGAAAGATGTTTATGCCAGTAACAATGGTATTCAGCAAAACGTCTTTTCCATCGTAGTACCAAATGCAAATGCGGCTGATAAAGATGCCTTTAAAAAAATTCTGGACGAAACACTTGCCAAAGTTGTTGCTGAAGGCCTTGATAAAGAGACCCTGAAAGGTGTTCTGAACAGGATGGAGTTTAACCTCCGTGAAGGTAATGATGCACAGAAGGGGCTTACTTACAACTTCCAGTGTATATCCGGTTGGCTCTTTGGCGGAGATCCTTTCCTGGGTCTTGAGTATGAGACGCCACTGGCTGAAGTCAAAAAGTCTCTTGACAGTAAAAGTCTTGAGGAGATCATCCAGAAACATTTTATTGAAAATACTTACGGATTGCTGGTGGTGCTTGAGCCTAAGGCTGGTCTTGAGAAAGAAACAATGGCAAAGGTCGAAAAGGAGCTGGCTGATTATAAGGCTACTTTAACTGATACTGACCTTGAGAAGCTTGTTGCAACAACCAGTGAACTTGTAGCTTATCAGCAACGCGAGGATTCTCCTGAAGCTCTTGCAACAATTCCAATGCTGAAGCTTGAAGATATTGGAAAAGCTGCCGAATGGTATGGTGTTGAGGAAAAAGAAATAAATGGTGTGCCTGTACTGTTTCATCCTGAGTTCACAAACAACATTTTGTATGTAAACTCATGGTTTGATCTCAGGGTATTACCACAGGAGATGCTTCCTTATGCATCTCTTCTAAAAGAGCTTATTGGTAAAATGAGCACTGAGTCTTACAGTTATGAGAAACTTGAAAAGGAACTCAATATTCAGACCGGAAGTTTCTACTCATTTCTTAATACATATCTTCCGGAAGACAGGGATGAGAATATGAAACCTGTCATTGGTGTGAACTTTAAAGCCACCACTGATAAACTGAGTCCTGCCTTTAACCTGATAAGTGAAATAATAAATAAGACCCTGTTTGCTGATAAAGAGCGCCTCGGCGAACTTCTTGAACGTCACCAGGCACAGCTTGAACAGCAGTTTTTGCAGGATGGCCTGGGCACAGCATACAGCAGGCTATTCTCCTATCTTAATGCCAATGGCATCTTTAGTGAACTTACCGGAGGAGCTGAATACTACTGGTTTGTAACAAACATTCAGAAAGAATTCAGTAATAATCCTGATGTAGTAATTAATAACCTGAAGAAAGTTGCTGAGCTGGTATTCGTTAAAACAAACATGATAACCGGTATAACATGCAGTGAAACAGATCTTGCTAAGTTTACCGGGGCTTTCAGTACTTTTACTTCAACATTGCCTGACAGACCTGCTGAATATGTTACCTGGAATCTGACACCTGAACCAAAGAATGAAGCCTTTATGACTGCCTCCAAGGTTCAATATGTCCTTACCGGCTGCGATTACCATAAACTCGGATTCGAGTGGAATGGCAAAATGCAGGTTCTCAGCCAGATACTTAGTACTGACTGGCTCCAGACCCAGATAAGAGTTATCGGAGGTGCTTATGGTGGTTTTTCAGGTATTAGCCGTGATGGCACAATGTACTTTGGCTCATACAGAGATCCAAACCTGAAAGAGACTCTTGAGAACTATGATGCCACACCCGGTTATCTCAAAAACTTTACGGCTGACAGTACAGCAATGACAAGGTACATCATAGGCACTATTGCCGGTCTTGACCAACCCAGAACACCTTCTCAGAAGGGTAGTACTGCCTGTTATTACTACTTTACTAAAATCACGAAAGATCAACTTCAAAAGGAAAGAGAAGAAGTATTATCGACCACAGCTGACGATATTAAGGCAATGGAACCCCTGGTTTCAGCAATGCTTGACAAAAATGTCTGGTGTGTCTACGGTAGTGAAGAAAAAATAAAAGCAAATAAGGGATTGTTCGGTGAACTTTTAGTACTGCAGAAATAGGTGTTTTTGCATAATAACAGAAAAGAGAGCGCAGAGGATTTCCCTGCGCTCTTTTGATGTTTAAATCACTTTTAACTTTTTTGTTGTGTTAAATGCCCAAATCTTAACTTTTTTTAATACCATATATGAAACGCCAGGCTACAAGCCGGATAACTATTACTTATCTTTGTCTCTGGATTGAAAATGATGATCATGAGAGTTTTATTTTTAGGTCTTATAAGCCTCCTTTTTTTTACCGGTTGTGCCACAAAGGAAGAAAGGATTGAAAGGAAGGCTGAGGCCCTTCATCAAAAAATACTTACCGTTGATACGCACTGTGATACTCCTATGAGGCTTGCCAGCAGAGGGTACAACCTGGGCGTAAATAATGAGAAAGGGTGTGTTGATTTTCCAAGAATGAAAGAGGGAGGACTTGACGCTGAGTTTTTTGCCGTTTTCACCGGACAGGGACCCAGAGACACCTCTGCCTTTAAAAGAGAATACCTGAAGACAATAGCAATCTTTGATTCTGTAAAAAAAGCTGTTGGCCGTTTTCCTGATATGGTCGGACTTGCAACATCTGCAGATGATGCCCTCAGGCTTAAGGCTGAAGGTCGCGCTGCGATATATATCGGGATCGAGAACGGCTATCCGATGGGACTTGATATAACGAAAGTGAAGGAGTTTTATGATCTTGGAGCTCGTTATATCACGCTAAGCCACTCTGGGAATAATGATATTTGTGATTCATCAACTGATCCTTTGGGTGCGGAGCACAGGGGATTATCTGCTTTTGGAGAAGAGGTCGTCAGGGAGATGAATCGTCTGGGGATGATTATTGATGTATCACATATATCCGATGAAGCATTTTATGATGTTCTTAAGATTACCAACACACCTGTTATAGCGTCGCATTCATCGTGCAGGGCATTGTGTGAGAGCCCCAGAAACCTTGATGATGAAATGCTCCAGGCTTTAAAGAGAAACGGTGGTGTGATTCAGATATGTCTTCTGAGTGAGTATCTGAGGCAGCCTGTGACAAATCCGGAGTTTGACGCTAAGGTCAATGAGCTTAAAGAAAAATGGGGACCCATGAATATGCTTACTGACGACGATAAAGAAAAAGCATGGAATGAGTTTTCTGCACTTGAGGAAAAGTATATTGAACAGGCCACTGTTTCAGACGCAGTCAATCATATTCAGCATGTTGTCAATGTAATAGGAGTGGATTACGTGGGGATAGGCTCTGATTTTGACGGGGGAGGCGGTATTAAAGGATGCAGGGATGTATCTGAGATGAAAAACATCACAAAGGAGCTCCTGAAA
>CAZGDJ010000165.1:0-3475 GCA_964524635.1 uncultured Rikenella sp.
GTTTATCAATTTCTTTTCGTTTTACTATGGTTCTGCGACCGAGCTTTCCGACTTTCAAAGCACCTTTTGCAATCATTCTTTGAATTGTTCTTTTGCTTGCTCCTAATAGGGTGGCAGCTTCATCAACGCTAAGAAATTCTTTTTGCTGAATAGCAGAATCAAATTTTTGATGCTCCGGCTCGACTTGCTGAGGTTGTAATACGGATTGAATTTTTTCGTCCCGTTTCATTTTCTTGTAATGCCTGCTGTTACAGGTGTGATTACAATAGCGAGTGTAAAGAGTTTTAGCTTCAAATTCTTTACCGCAGTACTCGCAAATTTTCTTAAAAGTTAGGTTGCTGCTCATAATGTCCTTTTACGTCTTTAGTTGCCTGTAAGCGACTAAATGTGTCTTAAAGTGACATCATTTCGCCTGTTTGTTGCTCGGCAACTATATTATTTTTCTTGGGCAACAATCTGGCAACAAAGATAAGTATAAAAAAGGAAATTGGGCAACAAATAAAAGAAAATATTTGTCGTTAAGTGCTAATAAAAACAGATACTTGGAAAAAATGAGAAAGATAATTACTTTCCAATGCAAAAATTAGCAAAGATCTCTCCAAGGATATCATCAGGAGTAATTTTCCCGGTTATTAGCCCAAGGTAGTATATGGCATGCCTTATGTCAGTGGCAATAAGTTCAGTCGGCACCCCGTCCCGAAAACCGTCAAGAGCTCTTCCAAGGCACTCAGACACATTGATAAGTGCATGATAATGTCTGGCATTTGTCACAATATATTGAGGATTGCTCATTTTACCGGTTTCAACCGACCGTATAAGGTGATTTCTTAAAGTATCGATGCCCTTGGCGTCTACGACAGATATTGAAACCGGATCCAAACCCGCTTTTTTCAGGGCGTTCAATAATTTCTTTGTTTCCTTGTCATTGATAAGGTCCAGTTTATTAACTACAGGTATTATTCTGACGTCTTCTTTGCCTGCCAGACTCCTGATTTTTGAATTAAAAACAACAATATCTTCGTGTTTATCAGTTGCTTCGCATACGGCTAAAACAATCTCAGCCTGTCCTACTTTGCTAAGTGTTCTCTCTATACCCTTAACCTCAACCTTGTCCTTTACCTCATCTTCACGCAAACCGGCCGTATCAATGAACCTGAAGAGCATTCCACCCAGGTGGATAACCTCTTCTACAGTATCACGGGTAGTGCCCGGTTGTTCTGAAACAATAGCTCTTTCTTCCTGAAGCAAAACATTCAGAAGCGATGATTTGCCCACATTGGTTCTTCCGGCTATCACAACGGAAATCCCTTTTTTTACAGCATTGCCAAAACGGAAAGAAGAGGCAAGACTGTCGACCATGTTTCTGATACGTATGATTGTCTCTGTCATGGCAAATCGATCTGCGAACTCCACATTCTCTTCACTGAAATCGAGCTCCAGTTCAACCAGGGCAGCAAAATGAAGCAGTTCCTGCCGTAGTTTTTCAATCTCAGCAGAAAATCCGCCTCTCAGCTGACTGGCAGCAAGCCTGTGAGAAGCCTCAGAATCAGATGCTATTAAATCAGCTACAGCTTCAGCCTGGGAGAGATCAATTCTGCCATTCATAAAAGCACGCATTGTAAACTCTCCTGCAGCTGCAGGAGTCGCTCCCAGTTCTATCAATAACTCCATAAGTTTTTGCTGAATATAGCCTGAAGCATGGCAGCTGATTTCAACCATATCTTCACCCGTGTAGGAGAGAGGTGCCTTAAACAGAGAAACCAGCACTTCATCAAGGAAACCAGACGACGAATATATGGCCCCGAAAATCAAAGAGTACCCCTTCGCATGTGAGATATCTATTTGATTATCTGATGGTTTAAAGATATCCGCTGTGATTCTGACTGCATCCGGACCTGATAGTCTTATTATTGCTATAGCACCACCCCCGGAAGTGGCAGGAGCGCATATGGTAGTTCTGTTTTCAACATTTTTTCTTGCCATAGCTCAAAGGTATAAAACATACTTCTACCGGCAAGACAAAAACAAAGGGTGACTCAAAAGACTTCTGAATCACCCCGGTCCGGGTTTTTTATTGATAGTGAGAAACCGATTTTCAAGATTCTGTCTTGCTGTTTCTCTTGTTCCTGGTTAACCCGCTACATTACCTGGTAAGATTTTCAACGTCAAAAGTATTGTCTGCTATTGAAGTTGAAGTGTTCAGATCTTCATATTTTATCCTGGAGCTTCTGCCGTTTATCAGGTTCTTCGCCAGCATCTCCGTCATGATATACCCATTATTGGCAGAAACAGGTTGTGTTGCCAGTATTTCGATTGTGCGTGAAAGAATGCCATCAAAATTATAGAATTCAATCCTGCTGATCTTAAGGTCTTTTATATCGAGATAGGTAACCTTCCGGCTATATCCATATTCGTCAGCTTTCTGCTCATTAATACATTTGCTCTCAATGATCCACTGGTTATTCTGACCTGAGGTTGGCAAATGGCTTATCTTATAATCCGACAATGGAGCGGAGCTCATATCAGCATTTGAAAACTCAGAACTCATAAAGCTCTTGCCTTTTTCCGAGGTAACAATCCGACGCGTTCTTTTCAGCGCCGGCAGGTATATCCACATCTCATCCTGTTCCACATCATTATCGACAATCAGCAACGCTGTACCTCTGACATCAGCCGGTTCCATGAATTTTATCATCCTTTTCTCCGTTTCATCATAGGTCTTTGAAGTCATGCTTATGGTTCTGACTCTTGTGGCACCGCTCTTCTCATATATAGTGAGTGTCATGGTTGATTTCAGCGATCCAATCATAGTGAGATCACGACTTTTCTGCATTAACTGCACCGGATCGGGTTGCTGCGCTGACGCCACTCCGAAGGCCAGCAGGAATGCTGACATAAACAACATCTTTTCCATTTTTATCCTTTTTTTTATTACTGTTATTCAAATCCGCTTCAATAAACTTCGGCTTGAACCAAAGCATCAAAGCCGGCATAATTATTATTGCATATAAAAGACAGGATCCTATCGAAAGCAGGATCATATATCCAAAGAACCGTATTGAAAGAAATCCTGAGAAGAAGGTGGCCGAAAAGCCGGACATTACTCCCAGAGCATTTATTATTATCGAGCGACCGGTTGTCCTGAAGGTTTTACCTGTTGCCTCCTGAAATGAAAGCCCGTTTTTAAGCTCATGGTTATATCTCCATAAAAACTGGATGGTGAAATCCACTCCCACACCGATCATAATAGAGGAGAGAAGGGCAGTGGCCGAATCAATTGCAATACCCATTAATCCCATAGCGCCAAACTGTATAAGTATTGATGCTGCCAGAGGGACAGACCCTATAAGACCACCACGGACTGATTTGAAAATTATTGACAAGAGGATGAAAACTGTCAGAAGTGCAAAGGCAAGCGAGGAGACCTGCCCTTTAATAATCTTTTGGGCAAATTCATCCATGATTATTGCATAAC
>CAZGDJ010000165.1:3485-6999 GCA_964524635.1 uncultured Rikenella sp.
ATCTTTGCCGGAAAGTCAGCTGTGTAAACTTTTATGTCGTCCCTGATGGCTTTTACTATTTTATTTTCAGGCTTTGACAGCTGAACAAGCATATGGGCTTTTGAATTCTCAAAATTCATGAGTTGACTGAAGTCATCAGGATTGCCACTCATATTATAAAGCTCAAACATCTGGGCAATAGCTTCGTAAGTCTCCGGTATCTTGTCGTACCCTTCCTCTCCCGGTTCAAATAAAGCCTTGCTCATCGCTCTCACAACATCAGAGATCGAAAAGACATGTCCGACGCCTTCCTGTTTTTCAATATGACTCGCAAGATCATCTATACGACTCATAATAACCGGATCTTTTATGTCGCCACTGATCATAACAGAGATTGTCTGTGACCCACCGAACTTTGAGTTTATCAGCTTTGACGCTCTTGTCAGAGGGTGCTTTTTCGGAAAATAGTTTTCCTGGTTTGTGTCAATTCTCAGCAGTAACATGCCAAATGATATCAGCAGGGTCAAAGCACCTGTAATAATCAAGGTACGACCCGGATGCCTGATTACTGCTTTGGATAGTCTGTCAATAGCCTTGTCAAGGGTATCACCTTTCTCTTTTTGTTCAAGCGCCTTTACATTTACAGGTTTTCTGATATAAATCAAAGCAGGAATTAAAAGCAGGCTCATCAGCAAAGCAAGAGTCACTCCGATTGCTGCCAACACTCCAACCTGTCTTGCCGGAATAATTGAATGGGCCAGAAGTCCCAGTATACCCGCGACGGTTGTCAGACCACTGAACAAAATAGGCATGCTTAACATCCCAAAAAGTGAATTCATCATTTCTTTCCGGGTGCAAGGGATATCATGTCTGCATAATTCCTGATGACCGGCAGCAAGATAAATCCCATAATTGTTTGCTACCGAGATCATTATGATTGGGACGAGAAGGCTGAGTATCGACATTTTCCAGCCAAACAATGGTATCAGTCCCATACTTACAGCTGCTGAAAGCACTACAACCAGAAATGGCATCAAAACACTTCTCCAGTCACGCAGGCTAAGTTTTAATACCAACAGCATTATTATCAGGGCCAGAGGAATAAGTACCAATCCGTCATGCTTTACATCTTTTAATATGTTTCTTCTAATATAAGGCAAACCGCCTGTAAGCACTTCTGCTTTTCCAGTATGACATCCGAGGACTGAATCTATTTTTTTCAGTGTGACGTATTCCGGTATGTCAGAATTGACCGTACCAGTAATTGCGGCTGCAGAAAGGTCTGAAGAAACCACAATATCCCTTGCAAACTGGTTTTGCAGTATGTTTTCCTTCAGCAATTCATAATCTTCCGGAGTCTGCGGCATTTTATCAACAAGCGGGTTCACCACCATCATCCCGTCATCGCTCTTAATGTCTCTCGCTGTGAACAGTGAATTTATTTTTCCTATACCGGGTATGCGGGAGTATGCCTTGTCTATTTCCTTTATCTGTTGAAGATTTTCAGGAGTAAGAATCATGCTGTCAGAAAAGACAGTAATTATCATATCCTGAACGCCAAACGATTGTTCAATGGAGTCCGTTGTTACCCTTGACGGCATTGTTCCGGGAATATAATTGCGTATATCAGGATCCGTTTCAGCTGTAGGTATAAGAAGTCCAAATCCGGCACCAAGTAATACCGATATCGATATTATTGCCCACCTGTATTTAATTATAAAGTTTGTCATATGTTAGAAATCTATCCTAAGTGAGAAAAATACACTGCTCATAAACTCTTCAATCAAATCAAACATTGATTTATCAATTCCGGAATAATACTCCAGACCTCCGGTTAGAGCAACCCCGTCAGCCGGCTTGAAGACCACCTTGGGTATCAGGGCCAGATCTTTTGATGTGAAATTGTAGACAGTTGACAGTGATGGCGTTAGTTTGCCATAAAGTGTCTCAACCTCAATTCTCAAGCCTGCTGAGTGATAGTATTCCTTAAGTTGACTGTTATAAAGCCTGTTAAATCCTTCCGTTTGCATCCTTGCAAACTCGTTGGGATCAAGGCCTGAAAGTGCGAGCTGCTGAGCAAGCTGCATAAAATCTATTTCCTGTCCGATGAGTGATTCAACAGTCGGTTCATAATACTCAAGAACTTTCTTGCCGGTGTATTCTGCTATGAACCGTAAAGACCCTGGAGTCCAGTCAATACCGGTTACCCATTCTATTTGCGGAAAAGGTATCTCTTCATTTCCTCCCTTCTCTCTGACCGGTTTTGAGTATGAAAGAGCACCTCTTGCCACAATTGATTTAATTACAGCTTCAAAATCAACCCCTGCACAACTTGTATTGTATGGGACACCTGTCATTTTCATCAGAATGCTGTCAGGATTGGTAAGGTTTGCACCTGTGAGAAGAAGTCCGGGCATCTGATCGGGCCCGTGATACCATTGAATTCCGATATCTGTACCTTTCAGGGTAAAATCACCTCTCACGCCATAAGAAAAGCTTTTATTGCCCGCCTGAAGACCCATAGGGAAATCTATCTTTACATAATCCGGGAGCTTAAGGGGTTTGGTCATCAGGATGGACGGGTTCCATAAGGGAGCAGTGACAATTGAGAACCTTATATCCGGAGAAAGAGAGAATTTTATCTCTGCCAGAAGGTTCCCCATATCAGTATCTTCACGGTCTGGGCTCCTGAAAAGGTTATCGGATGGATTAAATTTTGACAGGGGAGTGAAGAAATCTGTCTTTCCCCATTTTACTATTTTCTTGCCTATAGAGAAGCTGAATATATCATTGTAGTACATCCCCCAGGCTTCCCTGAGGAAAATGTTATCTGCATTTTCACCGAACTGCTGCCCTAATCTTGCTCTCAGATCGGTAAAACCTTTAAAACTTACATTATCTGTGGCAGTAAGGTTTAATGCTGCATCGCCGAAAACAGTGTTGATATTGTGTTCGTAATCATCAGTACTCAGATAAACACCGCTTCTGATGAAACCTCCGGCTGTAACCTTTTTCTCCTGTGACCATAATGTCACCGGAATTGTCAAAATAACAATCATAAAAATAAAATGCTTCATCACTTTTTTTTATACAAAAGTCATTTATATGATGAAGCCTTTCGTCCTGACCGCTCAGGTTGGACAGCCGAAAAATGAAACACTGGTACCAGCCACTCGGATCATACCTCCGTTCTGATAGCATCCAACTCACTTCGGTATTGACTGGGTGTCTTGCCGGTATATGACTTGAATATAGTGTTAAATGTTGATTTTGAATTAAATCCGGAATCAAAAGCAATTGCCAGTATTGTGTAGTGCTGAAATTTGGGATCATTGATCCGTACAATTACTTCTTTTACCCTGTATTCGTTAACAAAAGTGAAAAAGTTCCTTCCATGTTTTTCATTCAGCACTTCTGTTATAAAATGTCTCGGGATGCCGGTCTTTTTTGAAAGCTCATGAATGGTAAGATCACCGTTGAGAAAAGGCTTTTCATCCTCCATTATTTCCGACAATGGTTTTTCTTTCTTAATCTT
>CAZGDJ010000165.1:7009-7241 GCA_964524635.1 uncultured Rikenella sp.
AGCAGCCTCTGGAGATATTCATCAGCCTGATCATTCCTGAGGCCACTGCGAGCATATTTCACCTGACTTTGGATTACTGTTTCCTCAGGCTCTTCAGCTTCTCCTGACGGGTTATCAAAAATCTCATGCTGCCGGATGGCATAGAAACTGTACAGAAATGAAAAGAAGGTAATAATAACGAAAGTCATCAGATAAGGGTCAAAAGGAAGAAGCCCGGCGAATATTTCTATTC
>CAZGDJ010000166.1:0-5982 GCA_964524635.1 uncultured Rikenella sp.
CACCCTCAGCGAGTTGAATGTCCGAAAGCAGATAAATTCCTGAAAAGTATCTTTATTCCCGGATTTTTATTTCCGCTTTGAAACTTATAACCCTAATTTTATAGCATGAAACAGCTACTTATATTAACATGATTATTTTTTCAGAAATGAGCTATTCGCAAACAACAAACACAGACATCTCGGAAACAATTATCGCTTTGGAAAAGGGAGCGCTGGAGAAGTGGAATCATGGCGACCCAAGCGGTTATCTTGACCTTTCAGCCGATGATGTGACTTACTTTGATCCTTCTCTCGAAAAGAGGCTGGATGGGCTTGACAGCCTTAAAAAATATTACGAGCCGGTAAAAGGCCAGATCAACGTATCCAGATACGAAATGCTTAATCCGAAAGTTACTGCCACGAATAATATGGCAGTATTAACCTTTAACCTGCATTCCTACATAGATAACAAGGTGTCTGAGTGGAACTGTACAGAAGTGTACAGGCTTGAGTCAGATGGACAATGGAAAATTGTTCATACACACTGGTCATCCTTCATCAAACCTATATAGAAGCGACACAGGTTGTAAAACGCAACCGATGACAGGGGCCTGTTATCATGCCGTGTCCTGGCATCCTCTCCGGCTGACCGATCAGGGAATTTAACTTTCCTGCATGCCGGCAGACAGGTGTTACTGCAGCCAGAACAGATTATCACGGTTTACTCTGCAGCCTGTTTTCAGTACTCCAGACAAACGGCGCCTTTCTCAAAAAGTCATTACACGTAATTTGATCAATCAGAATAAATGCCAGATCAGTCGAGTTGATTTTTGACCCCCGACAATCTTCCATGCTTACTTCAGCCACACTTCGGTTATCTGATAATTCAATAAATGGAACCCGTACAATAGTCCAGTTAATGTTGCTTTCAGACAAAATCTTATATTCAGTCCCTTTATCCTGAATTATTTTTCCAAATAGCATTTTCATAAGCAAAGTTTTCATCCTCGTTCGAACACTCTTTTTATCATGTTGTGTATCAAGAGTTAAGCCAGTCAGCACAATATATCTCTCTTTATGCAAAGTGTTCATAGCTTTTACAATGTTCTTTGTCGCAAGACTAAATACCGGGGCCTCTCCTTTGCTTTGGCCTAAAGTACTTATCAGAACATCACAGTCCTTAATCAGACTCTGAACATTTTCATAATTTGTTACGTCACCAATAAGGGTTTCAATTTGTGAATTTTCATTTTCAGGCTTTTTAGGATTTCTTGTTAGTGCTTTTACACTATAATCCTGCTCAACCAGATTTTTTACTAAATATCTACCTGCTTTACCGGTACCGCCAATTACTGCAACTTTTATATTCCGTTCCATAATTATTTTTGATTTTGTAATTTTAAAATACTGTCAGGGGCATTAAGAAATGCCTGTCTGATTATGCCATGAAGGCTCGAAAAACCGGAAGGATAATATGGATACCTATCTTTTGATATAACAAAGCTACTAAAATTTCAATTATGAAAATCTCAATCGTTATTAACGGAACACGGGGAGATGTTCAACCTATGCTTGCTCTGGCAGTGGGACTCATGAAAAATGGGCATGAGGTAGTTCTTTGTGCACCACCTGAGAATGAAGAACTCGTTAATAAATATAATTGTCGTTTTGTAGCATTTGGCCCGAACTACAAAGAAAGGTTCAGGCAGAATGCAAAAATGAAAGGTGGTGCGACTGCCTCTCCTTCCCCAAAAGAGATGAAATCAGAAACTGAAACCCAGATTAGAAAGCTTCCGGAGATACTTGAAGGTTCTGACTTAGTCCTGGGTGTGGGTTTTGTTTTAGGCGTTCATACAGTTGCAGACCTTTTAAAAATTCCATATCGCTTTGTTATATTCTACCCGATGCTTTTGGGTACAGGTAAGAAAGATCCCAGTCTCAGCCGATTCCTTTTCGGATTTGGCAGATCAGTGACAAATCTGATTATGAAAAGTTTCATCAATAAAAGGCGGGAACAACTGGGACTACCACTAATAAAAGATGTTTGGGAATACTGGATGGGGGATAATGTAATTGCCGCATGTGATAAAGAGCTAAATGCTGTCAGGGATGGGGTTTCATTCAATTTCACTCAAACAGGATATATGCTTTTGCCTTCTCAGAATGGATTACCTGAAAATGCAGACAATTTTCTCAAATCAGGAAAACCTCCGGTCTATATTGGATTTGGCAGTAATCCGGTAGCCCTTCCTGAAAAATACAACATCATTTTTAACCAGGTAGCAAAAGAGACAGATCAAAGGCTTATAATCTCAAAAGGATGGGCAAACCTGCCAGAGAATAACTCAACTGATATTCTTTACGTTGATGAAATGCCATTTGAGCTACTTTTTCCCCGGCTTGCAGCAATAGTATATCATGGAGGAACCGGGACCATGGCAGCAGCAGCAAGAGCAGGTATTCCGCAGGCTGCATTTCCATTTATGGCTGATCAGTTTGAAAACCGGAGACAGATAGTAAAACTAGGACTTGGACCTGACACCTGTGATTTTAATAAATTGTCTGCAACAGCGCTTTCTTCAGCAATCAAAAATTGTGTAGATAACGTCGGATTTAAAAAGAAGGCATTGGAAATCTCGGAAAAACTAAAAATGACAAATGGCCTTGACCTGACAATTGACCTCATAAAAAAAATTGGAACATAACTTCCGGGCAAAATTCGGAAATTATAAGTAATTAGTTTCCCGGTCAACATATTACGAAAATAAATTATCTATATTTCATCTATGAAAAAAGTTTGTTTAGGCCTCCTGATTTTATTAGGGGTAACAAGTAGCTGTAGAAAAACTCCGGTTGAAAAAGGAGATGAATGTTCTGTAAATGTTTCAGGTGTTGATTTTACGAAATCGCTAAACAATGCGAAAGCCAACGCAAGAGTTGAAGGTGGTAAATTAATACTCAAAAGCGATGCAAGGTGTGACAATTTTAACGACCCCGATGGAAAATTATCTAACAGTACTGCACCTGTTTTGCTGTCAAAAATTGACAATACCAGGCCGTTTACATTCACGGCCAGAGTCACTCCCACCTTTACAGACACCTATGACGCAGGAACAATGTATATTTATTTAAACCCCAAATTGTGGTTTAAATTTGCTTTCGAAAGAGATGAACGCATGAAGACCCGTATTGTGACCGTCAGAACAGTTGAAACATCGGATGATAATAATCACGATGTAATTGACAGCGCAAGCGTGTATATGAAAATTTCTTCGGACATTAAGACCATAGGATTCTATTATTCGCTTGATAAAGAAAACTGGCAGTTGGTGCGCCTGTTTCGTAATGACTACCCTGAAGAAATATGGGTAGGATTAAGCAGCCAGTCACCTGTTGGCAACGGTACTAGTGTAACATTTGAGGAGTGTTCATTGACCCAAAGCAGTATAAAAGATTTCAGGATGGGAAATTGACAAAATCCGAATAAAAAAATGCCAGTTGCCATCAGGTTGACGTGAACCTGTTCCACTAACCATTGTGTTAAAAAGAAAACAATATGAAGAATCTAACATTAATCATCATCTCATTACTTTTACTGCAAAGTATAAATGCACAGACTGAATCTTGCACTGTGCTTCTTGAAAAGATTTCGGGAAGATATACGGGTGAATGTCAGGATGGCCTCGCCAACGGAAAAGGTGAATCAATCGGAGAAGACACTTACACCGGAACCTTTAAAAACGGACTGCCTCACGGTAAAGGGAAATATGTGTACAAAAACGGCGACATATTTCAGGGATATTGGGAAAATGGTCAAAAAAACGGTAAAGGGAAATTTAGTTATAGCTTAAACGCAAAAAAATATACTTTGATCGGATACTGGAAAATGGATGAATATGCAGGAGCAACAGATCCGGGAATGTCATTCAGGGTTACATCTGCCTCAGGTATAATAAATTACAAGATTGAGAAAAGTGTGTCTGCCAGTGAACATGCTAAAGAAATTACTCTCTCCGTCAAAAGTGCTTTTACTGATTTTCTTCCTGATGATTTAAAAATTGAAAACTCGTCCGGGCAGACTGTTCAATCCGGAAAAAAATTTATAATAAATCAATATTTCTGTCCGCTCAACTGTGAAATAAGTTATACAATAAAAGTTGCAGACACCAGAAAACAATGTCGGTTCATCTTTGATATTTTCGAAGAAGGCAATTATGTTATTACTCTATTTAATGACTAAAAGAGCAAAAATGTAATACAAAAAAGTGTAGGGCAAATAAGAATATTATGTTCAAAAATCTCATGGCCAGAAATTTTCGGAAGCCAGCCGGTTTAGTTGGCCGCTACATCATCAGGTCTCTGAAAAAAAACCAGATAGAATATGATGAAATGGAACCTTTGCTTAAGCTAAACAAAGACGACACTGTCCTGGAGATTGGATATGGATTGGGTAATGGCATTTATGATTTCTCAAAGAAGTATGATTGTACTTTTCATGGAGTTGATTTTTCAAGGCTAATGCACACGAAGGCACTTAAGTTAAATCATGAAAATGTAAAACGCGGCAAAGTAATCCTGCAATGTGCTGACTTTGATAACTTTAATTTTGAGAATGACACCTTCCATTGCGTATATTTTTTAAATGTTATCTATTTCTGGGACGAAATTCATAACCGACTGAGAAAGATATTTTCAATTCTGAAACAAAATGGTAAAGTCATTATTTTCATGGCAGATGCAGAGTGTTTCAAGAAACTTAAACAACCTGCAGGTGAAACAATATTTTATCGGCATAGTATAGTTGATGTGGTAAAAGAAATGGGGAAAATTGGATTTTCGGCAATTGAAACAATAGAGCATACTAAAGAGAAGAAGTGCTACTATATCACAGGATTTAAAAAATTACCCGCCAGCCACTGAACTGAGCTGAAAAGTCTGATAAGAAAATATACTACCTAAAGGTAATAATATGATATAAATTGCAAGTCCATGAGCAGAGGATTTGTTAAAGAAGACGATCAGGAGGAAGTCCCGATAGTGCCAAAGAGGGCATTTCTGCCGGAAGGAGTGACAAACTTTGTAACACCAAATGGCATGGATCAGCTATTGGCTGAAAAACAGATGCTGGTCAATGAAAAAAGCAATCTGAATAGTGCCAGCGAGAATGAGAAACGGATAGCATTAAACTACATTAATGCAAAATTACAGCTGTTGAATAACAGGATTGCTGAGGCCAGAATAGTAAATCTCAGCGAGCAACCACAAAATGAAATAAGATTCGGTGCCACAATAACTCTTAAAATAGAAGCATCCGGCAAAATCCAGACTTTTCAGATAGTCGGTGTTGATGAAGCAGATATTTCCAAAGGGAAAGTCTCCTTTATATCGCCTGTTGCCAGGTTGCTGATAAACAAAAAAGCCGGAGACAAAGTTATTTTAAAGCAAGCCGGGAGAGATGTTGTTTTTGAGATTATGGCAATAGCTTATTCCTGAAATACAATCTTACTAATAAGGTAAAGAAGGATTTCTGGTTATAAACAATTAATTCGATGGTACTAATTATCTGGCGACAACACAATTATTACCCTTAATAAGAAAATGCATTATGATAGAACCAATCTCTGCTCATAGATTTTCATAATCTATATGAAATGTTAAACCAAAAAAACAGTTAGATTGACATGCTACAAGTTGTGAATTTTGATTTTGAATTATGAATAAATATATCCTCTGTTGTCTGTTCGTGGTGGTGATTAATACTAATTTTAGTTTTTCACAACACAAAAACAATACTTTTAGAGACGCATGGATTATTGAGCATGCAAGCACCTCGGTTGGTATACCAATTGAAAGTGATTTGCCCTTTATTATAATATCCTTTTTACCAGAAAATAAAGGGGAAATATACCCTAAACTCATAATAAATGGCGAAGAGACAATGCCTATCAGCTATGAAATTAATGATTCAGTTTTGACATTTAACACTGAACTGACTTATAAACT
>CAZGDJ010000166.1:5992-6358 GCA_964524635.1 uncultured Rikenella sp.
CGCTGCGTCCGGGCTGCGCCAAACTGCAGCAGGAGTATTTTAAATAAGACAGACAACCAATTTGTCATCAGAAATGAAAACAAAATTTACTATTTGAAAAGGTTATTAAAAATAGAAAACGATGCTTTTATTACAGATAGTGATTCAACTTATTTGAATGACAATGAATCCGATACCCTTCATTCATATTTATACAGGGAACCTTACTTTAAAGGTAATCTGAACAAGATTTTTAGTAAGGAAATTCCAACTGCTATAATGAAAGATACTTCATATATAATAAGGCTATCTTTCAATGTAAAGGATGACGGAGCAATTGATGATATTAACGTAGAATCAGATTCAATTACCAGTAGAGTATTGTAT
>CAZGDJ010000166.1:6368-7216 GCA_964524635.1 uncultured Rikenella sp.
CAAAAAATAACTGGAGGGCGGCAACGAAAGATAATATAAAGGTTTGTGCAAGAGTCGGACTTAAGGTTTTGATTTCCTCCAAAACTGTACATTCTTTAAGAGCTGAAAATGTAAATCGATTATCTAATATACTTTATAACAGAGGTTACAATGCCTATCAAAAAGACCTGATAGATACAGCACTTTTTTACTTTTCTGAATGCGAAAAGATTTACGATAGCTACTATACTTATAACGCCATCAATCGGGGAGAGGACGGTAACATCAATAGCTTAAGGGAAAAATGGATTAATTCAATAATGAACCAGGCACTAATATATCGTAAAAACCGTATGTATAAAGTCGGCTGTGACAAGTTTGAGAAAATTGCGGTCCATGATAAAGAAGCATACAATTATTATGAAAAAGAATGTTGTAACAAATAGCTGGTGCTAATACACATTGACACATAATATAAGCTATGCACGACAGCAATGTATATGCCATTGCTTGAAAGCAGCAAAGGCGCTTGCTGTCAAACATTAGGAAGAATCCTTGAGAGAACGCTTTTCTATACATTTAACTTAATAGAATAAGTATATGAAAACTAAATCATTTGCTTTTGTCGTTCTCATACTACTGGTCTCTTTTTCATGTGAAAAAGACCAGTCAGGAGAACAAAAGGATATGACAAGCACTTCCCTCCTGTCAGAAAGTCATAATAACGGTCAGAATTGCATGAGCTGCCATAAAAAAGGAGGCCAGGGAGATGGCTGGTTTAACTTGGCAGGCAGTGTTTACAACAGTACTCAAACTATTCCTTACATCACAGCCACGGTTGAATTGAGAACAGAGCAGTCAGGTGGCGG
>CAZGDJ010000167.1:0-7184 GCA_964524635.1 uncultured Rikenella sp.
CAGATGGCATGAACGGCTTATCAATGACTTTTACCGGGTGCTGCTGAGAGTCAATATATTCTTTGCTTACTGACAGGTAATCTTCATAATTCAGCCTGGCATCCATATCCTGTAATAGCTCCATGGCAGCCTGCCTGCCACGTAATACGGCGCTTGTTCCTTCACCTATTCTTATTGCATCGCCAGCTCCATAAATGCGAGCTCCAAAAATCTTCCTGCCCTTCACAAGAAGCTGGTTATCAGACATGAGCCCCGTGCAAATGTTTATTGTGTCAATGCCGTCAATAATTTTCTCAGTACCTGGAACAGGACGGAAATCACGACACTCAGCAATGACCGCACCGGTTATCCCATCACCCCTTGAATTTGGAATAGCATTGACTATCATATGAGACAAAATCACCGGTATACCCAGCCTTCTGACCCTGTTTGCCTGAACCGGGAATCCCCCTTCACCGGGCATGGCTTCAATGATGGCTTTAACCTTTGCACCTGCCTGCATAAGCTGGTAGGAGGTAAGGTAACCAATATTACCTGCGCCTATTGTGAGGACGTTACGGCCGAGGAGGGTCAACTCCTGGTTCATCATCTTCTGAACGACCGCCGCAGTGAATACGCCGGGCAGATCATCATTGCCAAAGGCTGGCATGAAAGGTATGGCCCCCGTGGCTACAATCAGATATTTTGAATCCACAAAGAATATCTCCCCTGTCCGTATGTTCTTTGCAGCCAGGCGAGGTCCCTCAAGGATATCCCATATTGTTGAATTAAGAAGTATGCCTTCTGCTGAGTCACCTGCAAGCGTTTTAGCTATTTCAAATCCTCTCATTCCCCCGAATTTCTTCTCTTTTTCAAAGAAAAAGAACTGGTGTGTTTGCATAAGGAACTGGCCACCGATTCTGTCATTGTTGTCAATGACAATATTATCTATTCCATGTTTATTAAGAGTCTCTCTGGCTGCAAGTCCTGCGGGGCCGGCCCCTGCTATTGCAACGGTGGTTTTATAAACCCTGTAACCGGCATGATATTTATACTGAGTGGCTTTAGACTGATAATCTGCCGGTATTTCATTTACTTCTTTTACGCCATCAACAGGAGTAATACATATCCTCTTTATCATCCCGTCAACAATCATCTCACAGGCACCGCATTTACCGATGCCACATTCAAGGCTGCGACCACGGTTATCAATGCTGTGGGAGTGTATCGGAAAACCTGCCTGATGTAATGCTGATGCTATTGTGAAGCCCTTGATTCCAGATACCTTCCTGCCATTAAAAATAAATGTGGTCTCCTCTGCACTGGGAATCTCCAGAATGGGATGCTTCCTTATTCGTTCCATTTCAATTCTTTTATACCTTGCAAAGAAAGCACAGTAGGTGTCATTGCCAAATGACAGATATCAGTATTAGAAGATGATTTTTTGTATTTTTTCAGTACCTTAAAAAAAAATTCTGACGGTGCAACCATTTAAAAAAACACTGCGTCTTACAAATGTGCTCAGTGAATGATGAGCGACGAACATATCATTGAAGGCTGCATCAGACACAACAGGAAAGCACAGCAGCTACTCTGGAAACAGTATTCCGGATTTCTCCTGGGTGTTTGTATGAGGTACGCTACCGACAGAATGGAAGCGGAAGATATGTTGCAGGAGGCGTTCCTTAAGATTTTTTTCAATATTAAGGATTACTCCGGGACAGGTTCTTTTAAAGGATGGCTCAGAAAGGTAACTGTAAACACTGCAATAACCTATTATCACAAACATCTGCGGTACAAACACTATATTGATATAGATGACTTTGTGACGATTGAAACAGGTACGGGAGGATTTGAGGAAGACTTTTATACTTCTGAAGACCTTTTCAGAGTACTAAATGAACTCTCCCCGGGTTACAGGATGGTCTTCAACCTCTATTCTGTTGAAGGATACAAACACCATGAGATAGCTGAGATGCTGGGAATAGATGTAAACACCTCAAAATCTCAATACAGCAGAGCCAGAGCCATTTTAAGAAAGAAACTGGAGGAATTGGCTGAATTAAAAAAGAAATACACCTGAAAAGGTAATGATTGACGAAAAGAAAAATAAAGAATTGGAGGATCTTTTCAGAAACAAACTGGAAGAGTCAGAAGTGGAACCGGGAGGTGACCTGACAGGGCATTTTATGCGCCGGCTTGGACGTAAGGAATTTATGAGATTCAATGCCAGACGCATTAATATCTTTTACGCAGGCGCAGTGTTCGCTGTAGCAGCAACAGTATCAGGCATGCTATTGGTCTCTCCGGAACATAAAAAATCAAATAAAGATATATTAAACGAACAAGTACCTAAGGTTGAACTGACAAAACCGGAGGAATCAGTACAGGATGTCATCTATAACAAGGATCAGAATAAACATGAATCTGTTATTCTTCCTGACAATGACACAAAAAATGTGAGGCCCTCACATGTGGAGCCGGAAGGTACTTTAAGAACGAAGGAGGAAATAAGCCCAGTTAAAACAGATGCCCGGAGTGTAAGAATAGTTAAGGAGGATCATACTAACAATGTCTCGTTAAGTAATACTGAAACTCTTAAAGCCGCATTTGAAGCCTCGGTAACCTCAGGATGTGTGCCACTAAATGTCACATTCCGGAATCTTTCGTCGGGTGCCGAAAAGTCCGAATGGAGCTTTGGAGATGGAGGCAATTCTTCAGAAAATGAAGTGAATTACATTTACGACCTGCCCGGAACATACGAAGTGATCCTGACGATAACAAGTGAATCAGGGCGACAGGCTGTAGTCACAACAATGGTTGAGGCCTGGCCCCGGCCAAAAGCTTCCTTTGAGATACCTGAAACGGATCTTTCTTTATCGGATGAGGACATAATGTTCAATAATCTCTCAACCGATGCGTCAAAATATATATGGTATTTTGGTGATGGCTTTTCATCTGAGGACTTTGAGCCAACTCATAAATATGAAAAATACGGAAAATATGATGTTGTCCTGGTTGCCATATCAGAAAACGGTTGTACAGATTCAGTCTCTATTGTTGATGCTTTCACTGATTCAGGGCTATACCTGAGGTTTCCCAACGCCTTCACGCCTGATGCCAATGGTCCATCAGGAGGCTATTACAGCCAGAAGAGTGATTTAAACAACCAGGTCTTTCATCCTGTTTCATCAGGGGTGGTTAACTATGATCTGAAAATCTACAGTAAACAGGGATTAATGGTATTCGAAACAGACGATCTTCTTGAAGGCTGGGACGGATATTATAAAGGACGGTTATGTAGCCCGGGTGTATATATTTGGAAAGTGAGGGCCACATACCGCAATGGAGCACAAATTGTCATGTCAGGCGATGTTACCTTACTAAACTACTGATAGTCAAATTATAAGGGAGTTGATTGTTGATATCTTCCGCATTAGTTGCGGCGATTGTTAAATAAATAATCCGGGTGCTATTTGCTGATTAACGTCCAAATAGCTAAATTCGTCTTGAAAATGAAAGGAGGCAGATTGTTAGCAAGGTCTAAATATCTGGTCGGTTTGCTCTTACTCACAACTGTATTGAACGCTCAGGACCCCCAGTTCTCTCAATTTTATGCGAACCAGCTCTACCTTGCCCCCTCATTTGCAGGTGCCACAGAAGATTATCGTTTTTCTTTGAACTGGAGGAACCAATGGCCCTCGATACCGGGAGTTTTCCATACCTACAGCGCGTCATTTGACAAAGCCATCCATAACTTTAACTCCGGAATAGGCATCCTCGCCACATATGATGTTGCAGGGTCAGGTGATCTGAGCACTACAAACCTTGGGATACTTTATTCATATGATTTTCAGATAAATGACGAGTGGCATATAAGACCCGGCGTTAGTTTTAAATTTACTTATCTCGGTCTCGATCTGGCAAAACTCCTGTGGAACAGTCAGATAACTACTGGCGGCACACTTCCTCCAATTACACCTCCTCCTTTTGACAATGTTGCCGATATAGATTTTTCCACTTCGGGACTTATTTACAGCCCCAAGATTTGGGGAGGATTTACTGTTGACCACCTTCTGGCCCCTAAAAGCTCATTCTGGGGTGAAGATGCCTCAATACCTGTGAAGGTAGACCTTTTCGGTGGGTTCCAGGTATTAAGCAGGGGACGACTCAGAAAGAAACTTGATGAGGTTCTGTCAGTTGCATGCAACATCATGTTCCAGGATAAATTCTACCAATCTGACATAGGCGTTTATTATTACAGGAATCCAATAACTTTCGGCGTCTGGTATCGTGGTATTCCATTTGTTACTTCGCAGGCAGGTGATGCAGTCATTGCAATGGTGGGATTAAAAACAGATCAGCTTAACATAGGCTTTAGTTATGATATAACTATTTCAAACCTTATAACTTCAACAGGTGGTTCATATGAGATTTCTCTTATCTATGAGTTCACTTCATCAAATCTCAATCGTAAAAGCAGATTTCGCGCCATTCCTTGTCCTGAGTTCTGATATACATATTTCTCCGTTGCCCCCTGCCTCATGATGTCCTCTTTCATATTTAAAATTTATGTATGTTTGTGCCAATAAACTTTATAACCATAATCATATTATAGAAATGAACAAGTCATATTTAACAAAGAACATTCTTATTGTATCGGTTATCACAGTGATGGGATTGCTGGTCTCCACCGGATGCAAAGATAAAGCTTCAGAATCGGGGCAGGGTCAGTCAGTTACATCAAATGGCATTGCCTATGTTGAACTTGATAGTGTTATTGCTCATTTTAATATGGCAATAGATAAGACTGCTGAGCTCACTGAAAAGCAGAAAAACAAGGAAGCGGAGTTAACAGCCAAGTCCCAGACCTGGGACCGCGACGTAAGAGACTACCAGACGAAAGCATCAAAAGGTCTTATCACAAGAGCTACCATGGCAGAAATGGAGCAGTCACTTCAGCAGAGGCAGCAGGACTTGCTTACACTTCGTGATCAGATGGCATATGACCTGAATGAAGAAAGCATTGTAGCTCAAAGACAGGTACTGGAATACATTAACCAATTCCTGTCTGAGTTTAACAAAGAATATAACTATCAGTATATTCTTGCTAAGCAGTTCCCCGGCCCTATTCTTTACAGTGATGCAACTCTTGAGATTACACAGGCGGTAACCGATGGCCTTAACGCTAAATACGCTGCTGAAAAATCCAAATAAATACTTACCTCTCGGTACGTGTCGAAGCCCGCTCTTTTGTGGGCTTCGGCTGTTTTGACACCTTCCTCTCCCTTCTTATTTTTCTTTCCTGCTCAGGAGTGACAATAATATAGAGATCTTCGTCAGCCTTTTTCATGTGATACTGCTCACGTGCAAACTTCTCAAGGTTTTCATTGCTTGTCCTCAGCTCTTCCAGTTTCCTTTTATCTTCTTCTATCCTGCCCATGTAATATTCTTTCTCTCTCATAAGCCTGTTGCGTGTTCTGACCTCACGGACCCTGGAAATAATATTGTTGGGATCAAGAAGAATAAGCCAAAGTAAGAATATGAAGATGGTAATCATATACCTGTTCCTCATCCAGCGTGGCAGACGGTCACGCAGATTGAAATTCTTTAATCTGTACCAGATATCAGGTTTCACTAGACTCTCCTCAGTTCAAAGACAATAACATCAACCTCCACTCATCAGATATACAACCTGAACCTCATCACCATCCTTAACAAGCTCATTATCGTATTGGTTCCGGTCAATCAGTCTCCCGTTGATTTTGACAATCCTGAGTCTGAAGGTATATTTCTTTAACTCAAGAAGTCTTGATAATGCTATTTTGTCACCATTTATTGTTACGGGTTCGTTGTTAAGTCTAATGTTCATTTCTCAATTGCCCGGGTTTATATTTTCGAAAGGCAAATATACTTACAAAGTCTATAAAGTCTAAAAGTTTGTAAAGTCTATTATGTCAAATTGATTGTCTGAACCGAAGCAGTTCCTGAGACTTAAAATATTATTCCCGTTTTCCTGACCTTAACCTCAGCCTCAACCTTAATAATAACTGCCGATATGCATATTAGTGCATATTGATTATTATCATTTATTTCTGGATAAATATGCAGTACTTTTGTTTTATAAGGCTATAACCTCAGGGTCTATGGATATAAGTGAATTAAAATCAAAGCATAAGCTTCTCAAAAGATCAGATTACAAGTGGACTCCTCTTCGCAAAGGATATACCGACAAGATACTTTACATCAACGTTGGCTCTGCTGAGATAAGAGAAAAGGACGTTCCCCGGGTGATGAAGGAGAAGTTTATTGGAGGGAAGGGTTATGGATTACGTCTTCTATGGGATGCCACAAGGCCGGATACCAAGTGGCATGATCCTGAAAATGAAATAATTATATCATCCGGTCCAATTGGTGGTATAACTCAATACTCAGGTACAGGCAAGTCACTTGTTGTTACCGTTTCGCCACAGACTGATTCAGTCATGGACAGTAATGTGGGTGGCTTTTTCGGACCCTTTCTCAAGTTTGCAGGCTTTGATGCTCTTGAATTACAGGGAAAGTCAAATGAGGATGTGATCATCTTCATTAATGGCGTTGATCATTACATTGAGATATTCGAAGCCCCGGCCGAGGCTTCCGACAGTCATATTCTGGCTGAGCAGCTTACGGAAATGTTTGCGGACAATGAAGCTGATCGAAAGAATATAGGGGTAGTATCATCAGGCTCAGCAGCTGACCATTCACTGATAGGAATGCTTAATTTCAGCTTCTATGATAATAAGAGAAAGAAAGTAAGACTGAAGCAGGCCGGCAGGGGTGGAATCGGAACAGTTTTCCGGAATAAAAAAATTAAAGCACTGGTAGCCAAGATACCAGGTGTGAAAGGAAATCTTAACAATGTTGTTGATCTTGAGGCTATTATGGAAAGAGGCCGAAGGTTCAATCGCGAGATGAGAGAACTTGATGACTCTCAGTGCAAAATGCGACAGATTGGAACGGCTCACCTGATGGAAATAATGGATGATCACGATCTTCTCCCGACTCATAATTATAAGTTTGGTTCTCACAAAGACTCGCCTAAAATTGACTCAGGCGTTTGGAAGTCTTTCTTCACCCAGGGTATTCCTGACGGATGCTGGATTGGTTGTAATATGTCATGCGCCAAGGCTGTTGATGACTTTGTTCTCAGCACGGGTCCGTAT
>CAZGDJ010000168.1:0-7176 GCA_964524635.1 uncultured Rikenella sp.
AATTTTTATTGTACCCCCCGTTAGAAACCTGCAAGTTGCCTGCCAGACCAAAGCATTAGTAATGGTATTGGTATACTTTATGCCTCTGTATGTCTTACCGGTGCTGGACCCTGTTATAAGACATTCGTCGTCCCATGGATTCCATGTCAGGTAACCTGAAATATATTCTCTCTCCCTGTTGAAAGAATGTTCTATGGTTGAATCGTTCGGGAAGGTGAGTTTTCCACCTGTCAGAACACATGAAAATACGACATTGGTTGCATTGTTAGGCCCCATGTTCTCGACAGTCTTTGTGCCTTCAACCTTTATCATGTTGAAATAATAATTATCAAATGAAAGCGTTCGTACAGAACCTACCTCATTACGTGGCGCAGACAGAGTTATGTTTATCTTTCCTCTGCGGACAATATTATCAAGCCCTGTACAACCCTCTCCATAATCAATCACAATATTCTTTGGCCAGGCTGCCTCACCGGCAAATGTGACTGTCACCAAGGGACAACTGTCTATTTCAGCTCCTGATTTTGTGCCACTCTCAGCAATCAATGAGGCCACCTCAAGTGAGGTAAATACATCATCAAAAAGCGTTTCCGAAAAAGTTGCATCATTAGAAGCATCTATGCTTGACTTCTCAAGTGGCTCTGTCTTCTGACAAGAATTAGCCCCAACTATCATGAGAACCATAAGGATAATTAGCAATTTAGTTTTCATCTCAATCCTATTTTAGTGATTTTACAGTATTTATATCTGTAAGACTCCTAAAAACCCTAAAAGGTTTAATCGTTATAAAAAAAAATCGATTTTTATTTCCCCCTTCTTACGTAGGTGGTATAAGCAAATCTCATAGGTTGCTCATCATCAATGACATGTGATTCTTTTTCAGTGACCATCCACTCTTCAGGATCAATTACAGGAAAGAAAGTATCAGCCTCCGGTTTCTTTTGAATATGTGTAACAAACAGCCTGTCAGCTAATGGCATAAATTGTTTGTATATTGATCCTCCGCCTATTATGAAAATCTCTTTATCTGCATCGCAGTACGAAATAGCCTCGCTTATTGAATGGGCTGTAAATGCGCCCTCAAAGCTATCATGAGCGTCATCGGTGATAACAATGTTCTTCCTCCCTGAAAGAGGCTTGTTGGGCAATGACTCCCAGGTCTTCTTTCCCATTATCAGCGAGTGTCCCATGGTAATCTTTTTAAACCTCTTCAGATCACCCGGAATGTGTACCAGAAGCCTGTTCCCCAGGCCAATGCCATTGTCTTCTGTTATAGCAACTATTATTGTGATCATTTTTATACAGAAATATCTCCTTTTATTCCCGGATGAGGCTCATAACCTGTCAGGACAAAATCCTCATATTTGAATGAAAAAATGTCTTTAACTAATTTATTAATAGTCATCTGCGGAAGTCTCCGCGGTTCCCGTGTCAATTGCAGCTTCACCTGTTCAATGTGGTTTAAATAGATATGGGCATCCCCCAGCGTATGAATGAACTCCCCTGGTTTGTAGCCTGTTACCTGGGCTATCATCATAGTAAGTAAAGCATAAGAAACAATATTAAAAGGTACTCCCAGGAAAATGTCAGCACTGCGTTGGTAGAGCTGACATGACAGCCTTCCATCAGCCACATAGAACTGAAACAATATATGACATGGTGGTAACGCCATTTTATCAATCTCGCCAACATTCCATGCATTTACTATATGGCGTCTCGAATCAGGATTATTCTTAAGAGAATCGATGACTGCGGTAATCTGGTCAATATGTCTTCCGTCGGCTGCGGGCCATGAACGCCACTGATACCCGTAGACCGGCCCGAGATTACCATCAGCATCTGCCCATTCATTCCATATCCTTACACCTTTATCCTGCAGGAATCTTACATTGGTGCTGCCACTGAGAAACCACAACAACTCATAAATGATAGATTTCAGATGCAGTTTTTTGGTTGTCAGGCAAGGGAAGCCTTCATCAAGATCAAACCTCATCTGATAGCCGAAGACACTGATGGTACCCGTCCCGGTACGATCTTCTTTTTCAACACCCTGTTTCAACACATGGTCAAGCAGATCAAGATACTGTCTCATTAATTATCAGGCGCTGTTTATTTTAATGTGATCTTTGCCACCCAGCCTCCGCCGGGTGCCATATCAATTTTTAATTTGTCCCCGGATGCAATCTCCTGCTTCCTGTGAGCATAATCTTCACCGAATTTATCAGCGTTAATACCATCGGTGAAAAATTCAATATTATAATTACCTGCCGGAAGGAATGAAAGATCTGCTTCCATGGTTCTGGGACTCCAGTCTGTCATGGCTCCTATAAACCAATCAGCGCCCTTGCGACGTGCAACAATAATATAATCTCCAGTTTTTGCAGATAAGACCTTAGTCTCATCCCATATTACCGGTACCCCTGCAATAAAGGAGGTGCATTCCTGCTCTTTTTTATAGTTTGACGGGCTGTCAGCCATCATCATAAGCGGGCTTTCATAAACAACATACATAGCCATCTGGTGCACCCTGGTACCCTGGCTTGCAGGACGGTTAAACACAGGATTAAAGTCTCTCCGCTGCATGTTTCTCATGGCGCCTGGTGTATAGTCCATGGGGCCGGCAACCATCCTTGTAAATGGCAGGGTGAGGTCGTGCTCAGGAGATATATCCCTGCTCCATTTATTATGTTCAAGACCTTTAACTCCCTCACTGGTTATCACGTTAGGCCAGGTCCGCTCCAGACCAACAGGCTTAAATGCTCCGTGGAAGTCAACCAGCATATGGTGTTCAGCAGCTCTGGCAGCTACTTCGTGATAGTAATTCACCATCCACTGGTCATCACGCTGCATGAAATCAATCTTTATGCCTTTAACACCCCATGACTCAAACTGTTTAAGAGCTTCATCCATCTTATCATAAAATGTCTTCCATATAACCCACAGTATTATTCCGACATTCTTTTCAGATGCATACCTGCATATCTCGGGTATGTCAAAACCGTCAGACACGTCAAGGACATTTCCAATTTTGTACCATCCCTCATCAAGAATCACATATTCAATTCCATTTTCAGACGCAAAATCAATATAGTACTTATAAGTCTCGGTATTCAATCCTGCCACAAAATCTACTCCGTAAAGATTATTGGCATTCCACCAGTCCCATGCAACTTTCCCTGGTTTGATCCACTGGGTATCGGGAATTTTAGAAGGTGCAGAGAGGCGGT
The DNA here is from genome assembly GCA_964524635.1 of uncultured Rikenella sp. Classification (GTDB taxonomy): domain Bacteria; phylum Bacteroidota; class Bacteroidia; order Bacteroidales; family VadinHA17; genus SR-FBR-E99. The sequence continues at coordinate 3,228 of CAZGDJ010000168.1, forward strand.
ATATCAATTCGCTCTCAACCAGGCCTCCATCATTTGGGGTAATGATCATAACTCTCCAGGGGAATGATCTTGTACCTTTTGTTTTGGCAATATAATTTTCACGTCCGGTAACATAAACATCTCTGTCATTACGGGCTTTCTCTGTTGCAGGGTAAGCCGGGAACAATCCTTTTAATCCTCCCTGGCCATCACCGGTGATCCACATCCCCGGATAATCCTGAAGATCAGATTCAGATAACAATATGTTTATGCCATTTGACTTAAAGAGAGCCGGAAGGCTTGCAAGATGCTCTGTGCCAATAGTATCCATTATTGCCGGAAAGAAAGTACATTCATTATGGGACATGAGGCTGTTTTCACGCGGATATAAAGCAGTCGTCACGGAGGGAAGCACCATTGTAAAAGTTTCGCTATTTACAGTGATATCATCCTTAAATGAAGTGACAAATCTGTATGCCACACCATCGTTGTACACCCTGAAAACAATCGCAAAGTCATACCTGAAATGCATGGTCAATTCACGGTAGTGATTAATGACTGTGCTGTTCTTATGCGGAAGAACAGGTGTTAATGTGTTGCTTATTTCCTTAACAGGAGCTTTGATAACGAAAGGTTTTGCTCCTGGAAGTGTCTGTTTGTCAAGAGACATTAACATAGTTGATGGTTCAATTATCTGGACTCCATCATATGTAACACTCCATTTTACATTTTCATTGACGCTTACCGTAACAGCAATTCTGTTGTCCGGTGATTTTACGCTAAAGTCCTTTGAGTTAGCCTGGCTTGACAATGCAAGTCCTGCGGCCAATAACACTAAATGAATTCTCATGTTATAATAGATATTTATTCTTTGCCCTTTCTTTTTGCCATCTCGTCACGAATTGCAGCTGCAAGTTCGTAGTCTTCCCTGGTAATGGCATCACTGAGCATTTCTTTAAGTTCATCCATTGTATACTCACCATACTCTGTCCCCTTTGTATCCTCCGGCTTTTTTTTAAGTGTTGCCTCACCTGGTGCCGGCTCCTCCTCTGAGGTTGAGCTCATAACAATACCTGCTTCATTAAGTATCTGTGACTCAATATAAATAGGACACTCAAAACGCAGGGCAAGGGCAACAGCATCAGATGTTCGTGAGTCAATAGTGAAACGTTTTTCTCCGTCTGTGCATACTATCTCAGAATAGAAGATGCCCTCTTTGAGCTTATTAATCAGCATCTGTTCAATCGTGAAGCCACATGACTCTGCAAAACTCTTAAAAAGGTCATGCGTCAGCGGTCTGGGTGGTTCAAGGTTCTCCAGCTTGATGACTATCGCCTGCGCTTCAAATCCTCCGATAATAATAGGAATACGCCTTTCACCATTCTCTTCTGCCAGTATGAGAGCATATGCTCCGGACTGGGTCTGGCTGTACGAAATGCCTATAACTTTCAGCTTAATCAGCTTATTATGCATACCATCCTTTAGTTTTACACTACTGTGGCGATAAGACAAATATAAATAATATGATACTATCTCTTCTCTATACTTAATTTTTTTATCCACAGCCTTCCGGTAATAAATAATGGTCATTCATTTGTAAATAAGCAAATTTTTATATCTTTGCAGTCCGAAAATCGATGATCCGGCGGGGCCCGCAGAAGAGTCATACACAGAGGAGCATGGCCGCCTCACGGAGTAACATAACAAAGATTGAAAATGTACGCAATCGTTGAAATTGCCGGTCAGCAGTTTAAGGTAGAAGAAGGTAAGAAGATCTTCGTCCACCGTATGGATGCCGCTGAAGGTGAAAATGTAGAGTTTGAAAAGGTCCTTCTTGTTGACAGAGATGGTGTTGTCTCTGTTGGAGAACCAATTATTGAAAACACAATTGTTGAAGGTAAAGTGCTTTCTCATGTAAGAGGAGACAAAGTAATCATCTTCAAGAAAAAGAGAAGAAAAGGTTACCAGAAGAGAACAGGTCACCGCCAGGATTTTACACAGGTGGAGATAGTGAATATTGGAGCAAAAGGTTCAGCTAAGAAGAAAGCTGCTCCAAAAGCAGAAAAAGCAGTTGTTGAAGCACCCGCTGCAGAGGAGGTAAAGGCTGAATCTAAAAAGGCCCCGGCAAAGAAACCTGCAGAAAAGAAAGCTCCTGCAGAAAAGAAAACGGTTGAAAAAAAGGCTGTTGAAAAAAAGAGCCCGAAGAAACCGGAAAAGAAATAATCAGAAAACTATAAATAATAACAGAATATGGCACACAAGAAAGGTGTAGGTAGTTCACGCAACGGTCGTGACTCACAAAGCAAACGCCTGGGCGTGAAACTCTTCGGAGGCCAGACAGTGAAAGCAGGTAACATAATCGTACGCCAGCGCGGCACATCACATAACCCCGGCGAGAATGTAGGTTTAGGTAAAGACCATACCCTCTTTGCTCTCATTGATGGCACTATAGAGTTCAAAAAGAAAAAGGATGACAAATCTTACGTTTCGGTTAAACCCGTAGCGGAATAAGAATTTATTTCCTGAGAACACGACTCCTGAAAATATCCGCTACGGCGCATGTTTTCAGGAGTTTTTATTTATTTTTATGCAGCCTCACCGGGCTAAATATAATTCACGTAAAATGCTTACATTAAACCTATTGCGAGAACAAACCTCATATGTTATTGAGAGGCTTAAAATAAAGAATTTCGATGCAGAAGCTATTGTCAGCCTGATCCTTGACCTTGACAGGCGCCGACGTGAGTCACAGGCTGAAGCTGATTCGATACAGTCTGAACTGAACAATCTCTCAAGGCAGATCGGACAGCTTATGAAAGAAGGCAGGAAAGCTGAAGCTGAAGCTGCTAAGGCAAACATTGCTTCAATGAAGGAAAAACAGAAACAACTTTCTAAGATACTTGTTACGGCTGAGGAAGAAATGAAAAAGGAGCTTGTCAGGCTTCCTAACCTGCCTCATGTACTCGTAGCACCTGGCAAAAGTGCTGAAGACAACATCATCATACGCAGCGGAGGGAAAGTACCGGAACTCCATAAAGAGGCTGTACCTCACTGGGATCTGATAAAAAAATATGATATCATTGACTTTGACCTTGGCATCAAGATCACCGGAGCCGGATTCCCGGTATATAAGGGAAAGGGAGCCAGGCTACAGAGGGCACTGATTAACTTCTTCCTTGACGAAGGTGAGAAAGCCGGATACCGTGAGATTGAACCCCCGATAGTCGTCAATGAGGACTCCGGTTTTGGAACAGGTCAGTTACCTGATAAAGAGGGTCAGATGTACCACGTTGGAACCGACAATCTGTATATGATCCCTACTGCAGAGGTACCTATCACCAATATTTACCGTGATGTGATCCTGGATGCTTCTGACCTGCCGGTAAAAAACATGGGATACACACCATGCTTCCGCCGCGAAGCCGGTTCATGGGGGGCTCATGTCAGGGGTCTAAACCGCCTCCACCAGTTCGACAAGGTTGAGATAGTGCAGATTGCACACCCCGATAAATCTTATGAGGCACTTGATGAGATGGTGCTGCACGTCGAAGGATTGCTGAAGAGTCTTGAGCTGCCATACAGAATAGTAAGGCTCTGTGGCGGTGACATATCATTCACCTCTGCAATGACCTATGACTTTGAAGTCTATTCAGCAGCACAGCAACGCTGGCTTGAGGTCAGCTCTACTTCCAACTTCGAAGCATTCCAGGCTAACCGTCTCAAATGCCGCTTCAGGGAAAAGGGGGCCAAACAAACTACCCTGTGCCATACCCTCAACGGCAGCGCTCTTGCCCTGCCACGCATTGTAGCCTCACTCCTGGAAAACAATCAGACACCTGATGGAATAAAAATACCTGCCGCTCTTACACCTTACACTGGCTTTGAAATGATAAAGTGACTTTATGAAGAAGAGCTCACAGGCACTTGTCTTTGCCGCTCTGGCCATTATGTTCTGGGGGACAATAGCCAC
>CAZGDJ010000169.1:0-3296 GCA_964524635.1 uncultured Rikenella sp.
AGGGTCGGAGAAATCGCCATAGTAGATATAAGCAATCTGTTTATCAGCGAGCGTAAAGTGTCGTAAGGCACCTTTTTGCATTACCCGGCCGTTAGCATAATGATCAACAATCAGGCGCTCATTAACATTTTCAGGTCCACGCAGGAAAACGGCTGCATTTTTATGTAAATCGAACGGCGATTTAATTCCTGAATGTCCGTCCTGAAGCAAGTCAATCATGGCTGAAAGGGTATCAAACAATGCTTCATCATTCATTTCATCATTAATAAATGCGCCATAATGGTTGTACAGTGAATCCCAATTGATTTTTTTAAGTTCAAAAAACGAATACCTTTCATCAATTCCTTTCCAGAATGCCTCAAAAACATCATTGTTGCTGTTTGCAGGCATTTCGAGTATTGACTTTTCACATGATGGTAAAACAATCGCCGATAAGAGGAGAATTAACCCTATTACAGTATTTTTCATAAAAGTCTTATTTAAGGTTGAATAAAAGTTTGAATACAACTGACTGGTTCAATGTTTTTACCGGGTTATACCTTGGGCTGGTAGTGAAAAAATCGCGGGAATATGCCAGTTCGATTGCATTTTTATTTTTAAGAAAATAGGTTAACGATAAACCTGTTTCGATACCGTTAAGGAAACCTGTATAGTTTGATGACCAATCAATTAAAGACACATTATCGGTAACCGCCGTTTCGGCAATACCCAGGTAATTGGGTGTATATACTTTTGAAATTACCGGTAATGAAAGCGATGCTTCTAACCTGAACTGTTTTATAGGGTCAGTTTGCTTAGAAGAAATGTTAAAGTATTTTGCCGCTTTGCAAGCCAGACCAGTGGAAAGCCCGCCTTCATAGCTCATAGCAGAATTACCTAATTCTCCGTTTTTAAAGCGGATCCCGAATTTTGCAGTTACCAATGGGCCGGCATATAAAAAGATGTTCTGAGCCGGGAGCTGATAAACACGCCAATAATAAGCAATACCAAAGCTTTCGTTATAAGCATCTTCAGTATTCATGTCAATCTGCGCAGATTTATACGGGGATAATTGGCCAAAAGAGAAAGCATTGCGGATATAAAGAAAATGCTTTTTTGTTCCAGATACCATTTCAAGGGCTGTTGAAGTGCAAGAGCCGGTATAAGGCAAACTTGTATTTAATTTTTCATTGACAGCGATTTTCGAGTAGCCCCCGCCAAATATTAAATAATTACCGAATGGTATATCCGGTTTATTTTCCTGCGCCCTGACACTTATAATAGTTGCAGAAAACAATAAAACAATAATCAATCCTGCTGTTCTCATTTATGCATTTTTTAATTATCTCCACTGGTAATCCCGCTAAGCAGACCACAAGAATAAAATCTCAAATCATACGGCTCTTCTCTTACAAATCTATACGTTTAGTCAACAAAACCAAATTGCAATAGGAAGAATAAAAGGGAAGTGAAGCCATAAACACAATTACTTTAAGCAGGCAATTAACTTCATTTTTCAACCCTGCAGGATTGACTTAATATTTCTGCAGAAGAACATTATGGCATGGCAAATATTGCATTGTTGATTCATCACGTAATCCCGGCCTCTGACGTTCTTAAAATCCGGCAACTGTCAAATCATATTTAAACAACCTGTAACCTGTCGAAGGCTTGAAGTATCTAATGGGAGAACCAAATACATAAATAACATGAAACTAGGGTATGCAGAGTTTATCATTATTATTATTGTTGTTGGAACAATAATTGCCATATTTCTTTTCCTGGCCTGGTTCTTTGTTAACAGAGCCAAAGCAAAAGACAGGCAGTTTTTAATTGAGAAAGGTATCAACACCGAGGATCAAAATTTTAAAAGTTCATCCGGTTTCTCTTTATTAAAAGCAGGAGTTATCGTTGTGGGAATCTCATTATCCTTATTCCTGGTGGGAATAATTGATAGATTTGCAGGCATTGGACGTGCAACAGCATATGCAATAATCCTGTTATTTGCCGGTGCATCCATGATATTTGCGAATTTTATCAGAAAAAAGGATAACGGAAGTAAATAATGGATGACATATATATCCATAGGATCCTCGAAGGAGACTCCGAAGAATACAGATTTTTAATCTCAAAATACAAGGACATGGCCTATTCAATTGCTATGTCCGTTGTTAAAAATGAATTTGATGCCGAAGAAATACTTCAGATAGCATTTGTTAATGCTTTTAATAATCTCCGTTCCTTTAAAAAGAATTCAAAATTCAGTACATGGCTATACAAAATCGTAATTAATGAATCATTTAAGAAATTAAAAAAACAGAAGACCGAAATAATTGATTTCAAATACAATCCTCCGGAGTATTCAGGTGATAGTCTGAATCCCCTGTTGAAACTAGAGGAAGATGACCAGAAGTTCTATATCAATGAGGCTTTGAAACAGCTGCCGGCCAAGGAGTGCTTAGTCCTGAGATTGTTCTACCTTGAGCAGAATACTATTGAAGAAGTGCGGGAGATAACCGGTTGGTCAGAGTCAGACATTAAAGTAACACTACACCGTGCCAGAATAAGAATAAAACAAGTATTAACAGAAGTTTTCAAACTGGATAATAAGGTCTTATAGGATGAAAGAAGAAAAAAGTGAAGAGGCATTTTTCAAAGAATTAATGTCAAAAAGTAAACTGGAGTTTCCTTTTCCTGATTTAGAGGATAATGTCATGCTTCTTATCGAATCAGATCAGAAAAAACAAAATACAATCCAAAGAGATCTCAGGCTTTCATGGATATTCTTTCTGCTGGGATCTGCTTTCGGCATAGCAATTTCAATTCTTCTGCCAAAAATTCAGACTTCCGTCAGTGGTTTGAGTTTGGATAAATTCACAATACCATTTCAAATTCTGTTTACTTTTCTGTTCATTACCCAATTAAATAACCTGATTGATTATTACAGGATAACAAAGAAAACGAAACGCTGACACATAAGGCAAAAGGCAAAAGGCATAAGAAAGTGTGAGTGCTGTAGTCCACTATCGCTGAGGCTACGGAGGGGTGAGTGAGACAAAAGAAGTGAGAGCGCTCAAGTTTGCTCCTCTCCCCAATCTCCCGATGTCACCGGCTCAGGCTCTTCTTCAAAACGATGGAAGGAGCTGACTTTTATTCTTTCTATCCACAAAGCCCATGCGCGCTGGTTGTTTACGGCTTTTTTATTCCTTTCTTGTCTTGATATACCCCTCTTCTCCCATCCTCCTCTCCCCAGATTTATTCCTTCTTTCTTGTCTTGATACGCCCCTCTCCTCCCTGCCTCCTCTCCCCAGACAGGG
>CAZGDJ010000169.1:3306-7169 GCA_964524635.1 uncultured Rikenella sp.
TCTATCTCCAAGAGGCGATGCGCGGTGGCTGTCCACGGCTGGCGCGAAGTTTGACAGATTGCGTTGCGGGTAGCTTTGTGTAGCGGGCGAAGCAATCTGTTAAACTTATCAGCCGTGGCGCTCTTTCTTTGTCACTTTCTTTTAGCGCAAAAAGAAAGTGAAAAGAATCCTTGGATGAGCAAAGAAAGGAGAGGAAGTATCTCTGGAGAAGTAAAGAAAGGATAAAAGAGATGTAATATAGTTTACTGTAGATAATAGATCTCCGCATAAAGACCCGGCATCTCGCCGGAATTAATCGGTAGAGCTATAGATAAGACCATCGTGCCGGCAGGTGCTCCATCACTCAAGGCAAATTTCTTTAAATAAAAAAACTCTCTCTTCTATCATAGAATTCCCTGGAGTAGATTACTTTCGTAAAGGCTATAAACTCTAAAAAAAAGGGAAATGAAAAAGACTATACTGGTGATTATTTTGATTCTTTCGACATTTTGTTTAAGTGCTCAATTATCAGATTCTGAAAAACATTCACTGGATTCCCTGTTAAAATCCGGTAAGCTTATTCCAAGTCAGGTTAATCAACTCCAAAACAAATGGTTTTTCTTTCGTTCACCCATATATAAAGTAAATGATAACACTGGGGAAATCTACATTTCAGACATCCTGACCTTCACAAACCTTGACAAAAAGATTATTTTCCAAAGATGTCTGGAATGGATTGCAATTAATTATGGAAACCTGATTTATAATAACCCTGAATCAGGAAAAATTATTGCAAATGGATTAATTGATTTATCCCACTATGCAGGATACCCTCCTGGTTTGGGGAGCATGAAAATAAGTCAGGTTCAGACTCCTACTGACTATACGCTGATTTTGACCATTAAGGATAATAAAATTAAGTATACTATTACAAACATTACCTACAATTTTAATAATGTCTCAGAAACTATAAATGAAGTCTCTTACCCTATATCCCTGATCTATCCTCCTAAAAGTCTGGACGAAAACTGGCTAAGATTTTTTACAGTAATAAATGCCAGTTCAGATATGTTTTATACCAGTTTAAAGAATTCATTAGTTAACTACATAAACGAGGTTGAAAACGATTATAACTTTTGATCAAAACACCTGGGCTTCCCGATACGACTTCGCTTTGCTCATGCTATTTGGGAAATTTGCCTCTCGGTTTTTCAGCCCTTAGAACCTTCCAATAAAAAGCAATTCTTCTCCTCTATCTTGATGATAAATTTTATCTTTATTTACTCTGTTTTCAGTCAGATATAGTCACATTACAACAAAATCATATGAAGCGATTTCTGATCTTATTTGTATTCTTAGTTTTGAGACAATACGCTAATTCTCAGGATAATAACACAGTATATTACAATTCGGACTGGGAAGTGACTTCAATTGCCTCCGGTAAATATTACCGGATAGCAGGATTTGATCTTAACAAGATGACTTTTGACGGACCTGTATCTGATTACTATATCGATGGAAGTCTGGAAATGACCGGCAAATATTCAAACGGGTTGAAGGAAGGTGAATTTATTTACTATTCCCCTGACAAGTCGGTAAGACTTAAAACATGCTATAAAAACGATAAGAGATCTAGTATCTGGACAGAATATTTTGAAAACGGCAAAGTTCACAAAGAAGTTTCTTATGAAAACGGCAAAGAAAGGCTGATGCAATATTATAAGAAGAATGGCAAAAGCAGGTTAAAAAACGGGAATGGTAAATTTTTAATGTACTTTTATTCAACACCATTTGTCGACCCGGATTTACCACTTGATACAAAGAGTAAACCTACAAAACAAAGACTTGAAGGAAAGATAAAAAACGGTTATAAGAACGGCACATGGGCATTATATGAATATCATATGATTTTCCATTTAAGTGATGGTGAATGGATTCCTGAAGAAAAATTAAGATTAATCAGTACCTTTAAGTATAAAGATGGGGAATTTCTTTGTGGTACATATTTTGCCATTTCCGGTGATAAGAAAGATATAACCAAAGGTACTTTCACTGGCTTTATCCCGGAACCGGTGAAAATTGAAAGGACAGAATTGTTGCTTTTTGAGCCCGGACAGTATATTAAATACAATAACCTGTTCAAAACTGTGCAAAACCTCCTGGAAAAATAAATCAAAGAGTGCTCCGAAGACCATACAACAATACGACAAACTCCTTCTTCTTATTAGCAAAGTGTGAGTGTGAGACAGAAAAGAAATGAGACTGCTCACTCTTTTTTGTTGAATCACCTGGGCTCGAACTATTGCTTTCTGTTTCCTTGCTCTGCATTTAAAAGTATTGATATTCAATGTTTATCGAAATTGCATTTTGCATTTGAAAGCAATAAAAGCAAATGCCTGTGGAGTAATCATGTGTCTTTACCACCAAAGCAGTAACATAAAACCACGTGATGCTGATTTGAAGATTACGCAAAAGGTCAAAGAAGCAGCTGCTTTGCATGAAAAAACTGTGCTGGATAACTTAGTTATTACTGAAGAAGGGTATTATAGTATGGCAGATAATGGGTGTATTTGACAAAAGGTTTGTAATTTTGATATAAGTCAACTGCAATTGATAAATTAATATTCCAGTGATAAGTAACTATTGAAGACTTAAGGTGAACATATACCGTGTTTTAGGCAAAACTATAATGTGCCCCAATTCAACATAAATATTCGTCTTTATTAAAACAAAAAGCATAACATGGACATAATTAAAAAAAGAATACAGATTTTTTTGCTATTCATTTTTGCTATATCCAATATTCAAGCACAACAGAATGGGAAACTGATTATTGATTATCAAACTAAAGTAAAGTCATGGCTAGCAGAATATAAAGTACCAGCTGTTGGGATAGGGATTATTAATGACGGAGAAATTAGACAAGTCATGGTGTTTGGTGATTTGAAAAAAAATGACCCAGCGCCATACAATTCTATTTTTCAGGTTGCTTCACTAACTAAGCCTGTAACAGCTATGTTGACTTTAAAGCTTGTTAGCATAGGGCAATGGCAATTAGATGAACCTCTTTATAAATATTGGACAGACCCAGATGTTAGTGACGACCCAAGGCATTTAAAGCTCACCACGCGTCATATATTGACACACCAAACCGGATTTGATAATTGGAGATGGAACAATCCTTCAAAAAGATTGAAATTCAATTTTGATCCAGGAACAAAATTTAAATATTCCGGAGAAGGATTTGAATATTTAAAAAATGCATTAGAGCATAAATTTAATATGTCACTTGACAGCCTTGCAGATTCAATATTATTTAAACCATTGCAAATGAATGATACATGGTACGTATGGAATGATAATATTGATACCTCCCGATATGCTGTTCCTCATGATACAATTGATGATACATTTGGTATTCCAAGAAATAATAAGGCCTCTGCATCTGATTTTTTAAAAACAACTATTGAAGACTACTGTAAGTTTGCGACTACATTTATGAACGGAAAAGGACTGTCAAAAGATGTTTATAATGATATGATTAAACCGCAATCGACTGTCAGTAAATATGAGTCTTTTGGATTGGGTTGGGATATTATGAAGGATTTAAGCAATGGTGAATATGCTCTTATGCATGACGGTGACGATGAAGGCTCTCATACAATTGTAATTTTATTACCAAAATCAAAACGTGGTCTGGTAGTTTTTACTAATGGAGAACAAGGGGATGAAGTAATCAAAAAAGTTATAATAGAATCTCTTGACATCGGGCGAGAAATAGTATACAAATTTGATTGGTAAAAGAAAATGTTCAGAATAATAACTTTGCCTAACAGGTCGGTATATGCAATTTGCCACTGTGCAACGAAAATCTAGTAGTAGCC
>CAZGDJ010000170.1:0-7095 GCA_964524635.1 uncultured Rikenella sp.
ACTATTCTGAAGAGAATATCAAAACCCTGGAGTGGAAAGAGCATATCAGGTTAAGGCCGGGTATGTATATAGGGAAGCTGGGAGACGGCTCATCACTTGATGATGGAATTTATGTTCTGATCAAAGAAGTGATGGACAACGCTGTTGATGAGTATATGATGGGTTATGGCCGTAAGATAGATGTGAATATTAACGGCAGGGAGATCAGAATACGTGACTTTGGGCGTGGAATTCCCCTGGGCAAGGTGCTGGATGTCTCTTCAAAGATGAATACCGGTGCTAAATATGATTCCAAGGCTTTTAAAAAATCAGTAGGTCTCAATGGCGTCGGCATAAAAGCTGTAAATGCCCTCTCATCATCATTTAAGCTGAAATCATTTCGTGACGGAGAGGTCAAAGAGATAGAGTTCCATGCAGGCGATGTCATAAGGGATGAACATCTTGCTCCTACGAAGGAGGATAACGGGACAGAGGTTATCTTCACACCTGACGAGGCATTGTTTGGGAATTACCACTACATCTCCGAGTATGTTGAGAACCTGTTGAAGAATTATACATACCTGAATGCAGGCATGGTGATAAACTTCAATGGTAACAAGATTGTCTCGCGCAATGGCCTTGTTGATCTGCTTAATGAAAGTATGAACAAAGAGGGTCTTTATCCCATAATCCATTTGAAGGGAGATGACATAGAGGTTGCAATAACCCATGGGCTGCAATACGGAGAAGATTATTACAGTTTTGTGAATGGCCAGAATACATCGCAGGGAGGGTCCCATCTCATAGCATTCAAGGAAGCGGTAGTCAAGACCATAAAAGATTTCTTCAAGAAGGATTTTGATCCGTCAGATATACGCTCATCAATTATTGCAGCTGTCTCGGTCAAGATCGAAGATCCGATCTTCGAATCACAGACAAAGACCAAGCTCGGTTCGAAAGATATGGGTCCGGAAGGCCCTTCAGTAAGGAACTTTATTTTTAATTTTATACATAAGCATCTTGATGATTATCTTCACAAGAACAGTGAGACTGCACATATTCTGCTGAAGAAGATACAGGAATCAGAGAAGGAGCGTAAGGCTATCAGCTCCATCCAGAAACTTGCGCGTGACAGAGCAAAGAAAGTCAGCCTCCATAATCGCAAATTGCGAGACTGTCGTATTCATTATAACTCAAACGACGAGAGACGGCTTGACTCAACCATCTTCATAACAGAAGGAGATTCAGCCAGCGGTTCAATAACCAAATCACGCAACGTGGAGACGCAGGCTGTATTCAGTCTCAGGGGCAAGCCTTTGAATTGCTATGGCCTGACAAAGAAAATTGTTTATGAGAATGAAGAGTTCAACCTGCTGCAGGCGGCTCTTGATATTGAAGAATCATTAGAGGATCTGAGGTATAACAATGTTGTTATAGCCACTGATGCTGATGTTGACGGAATGCATATCCGTCTGCTGATGCTGACTTTCTTTCTCCAGTTCTTCCCTGAGCTTGTCAGGAAAGGGCATATTTATATTCTTCAGACACCGCTTTTCAGGGTGCGAAATAAGAAAGAGACGCGCTATTGTTATTCTGAAGACGAAAGGGCAAAGGCTGTCAACACTCTTGGGCCTGACCCGGAAATAACACGTTTCAAAGGCCTCGGTGAGATCTCGCCGGATGAGTTTATTCACTTTATTGGCAAAGATATAAGACTTGTTCCTGTAATAATGAAGAAATCTGATCCCTATACTCAGTTTCTTGAGTTTTATATGGGTAAGAACACCCCTGAAAGGCAGGATTTTATTATTGATAATCTGAGAGTCGAGGAGGAGATAGAAGAGTTGGAATAAGAGACAGGTTTAGCATCAGACGATGAAAGAAGAAGAACTTAACAGGAACGATAACCCGGAAGAAAGCGCTGAGCACCAGGTAGCAATAAATGGCAATATGCCTGCTGCTCTGCATAATATCACAGCATTGTCAGGTATGTACCAGGACTGGTTTCTTGACTATGCCTCATATGTAATTCTTGAGAGGGCAGTGCCCCATATCTCTGATGGTCTGAAGCCTGTTCAGCGTCGTATACTTTATTCAATGAAACGGATGGATGATGGCCGCTACAATAAGGTAGCAAATATCATAGGTCACACCATGCAGTTTCACCCTCACGGAGATGCATCAATAGGCGATGCCCTTGTACAGCTTGGTCAGAAGGACCTTCTTGTTGATGCCCAGGGTAACTGGGGGAACATACTTACCGGTGATGGCGCCGCTGCCCCCAGGTATATTGAAGCACGTCTTTCAAAGTTTGCCCTGGAGGTAACCTTTAACAACAAGACTACCGACTGGATGCTCTCTTATGACGGCAGGAATAAGGAGCCTGTCACTCTGCCTGTGAAGTTTCCTCTTCTTCTTGCAATGGGTGTGGAGGGCATAGCTGTAGGACTCGCTTCGAAAATACTGCCACATAACTTTAATGAGCTTATTGATGCTTCAGTATGCTATCTCCAGGACAAACCGTTCGTGCTTTATCCTGACTTTCCGACTGGAGGAATGATAGATATCGCCAGGTATAATGACGGGATAAGAGGTGGTGCGGTAAAAGTACGTGCAAAAATTGAGAAAGTTGACAAAAAAGGACTGGTTATCACGGAATTACCCTTCGGCAAGACAACAACAACACTTATTGATTCAATCGTAAAGGCAAACGAGAGAGGTAAAATCAAGATAAAGAAGATAGATGACAATACTTCCAGTAAGGTTGAGATCGTAATACAACTCCAGTCAGGTATATCTCCGGATAAAACCATTGACGCACTGTATGCTTTCACTGACTGTGAGCTTTCCATCTCACCTAATGCCTGTGTTATCACTGATGAAAACAAACCTGCCTTTGTAGGAGTCAGTGATATCCTCAGACATTCAACTGACCAGACAGTAAAACTGCTTAAGAAGGAGCTTGAGATACGACTTGCCGAGCTTGAGGAAGAGTGGCATTGTTCATCACTTGAAAAGATATTCATTGAAAAGCGGATTTATCGCGATATTGAGGAATGCGAGACATGGGAAGCAGTCATTGCTGCTATTGAAAAAGGATTGAAACCCTATAAGAAGCTCTTCAGACGTGAGATAACACGTGATGATATCATCAAGCTGACAGAAATAAAAATCAAGCGCATTTCAAAATATGATTCTTCAAAGGCTGAGGAACATATAAAAGGAATTGAGGGGGAGCTTGACGAGGTTAAGAACCACCTTCACAATATTATACCTTTTGCTATTAATTATTACCGTCAGATAAAGAAAAAATTTGGCAAGAATAAAGAACGACTGACTGAGATAAGAAATTTTGAAACAATTGAGGCTACAAAGGTCGTTGCTAATAACGCCAAGTTGTATGTAAACAGGCAGGAAGGCTTTTTAGGCACAGGCTTAAAGAAAGATGAATATGTCTGTGATTGTTCTGACATCGATGATATTATTGTTATCAGGAAAGACGGTGCCTATCTTATTACCAAGGTCTCGGATAAACAGTTTGTCGGGAAAGATATTATTCATATCCGGGTCTTTTTAAGGAATGATAACCGTACTATCTATAATATTGTTTACCAGGATGGTAAGGAAGGTCCTCTTTATGTGAAGAGGTGTGCTCTTACCGGGCTTACAAGAGACAAAGAATATACATTGGGCCGGGGTACCCCTGACAGCAGGGTGATTTACATCAGCGCTAATCCAAATGGTGAGGCTGAAGTAATTAAAATATTCCACAAACCGCGTCCGAGGCTGAAGAAACTTACTTTCGAGTTTGATTTTGGTGAGCTGGCTATTAAAGGAAGATCATCGATGGGCAATATCCTGACCAGATATGGAGTTCATAAGATCACTCTGAAGGAAAAAGGATTATCAACTCTTGGCGGAAGAAAATTATGGTTTGACGAGGCCGTTCTCAGGCTTAATGTTGACGGCAGAGGGAAATTCCTTGGAGAGTTTGCATCAGATGAAAAGCTTCTTGTCGTTACAAAAGGAGGTTTTTACAGAATCTCCGGCACAGATCTTTCATTACATTTTGAAGATGATCTTCTATTAATAGAGAAGTACAGGGAAACGAAGGTTTTTTCTTCAGTTTATTGGGATTCAGGCCAGGGTTTCTATTATGTAAAGAGGTTTATATTTGAAGAATCAGATCGTCTGCAATGCTTCATTTCTGAGGAGGAAGGATCGAAACTGGTAAGCCTTACGGAAGTTGAGTATCCGAGACTTGAGATAATGTTTGGAGGCAAACATGAAGGCCGAAACAATGAGATCATTGAAGTTGCCGAGTTTATTGGAGTTAAAAGTTTCCGGGCTAAGGGCAAGAGACTTTCAAATTACAGTGTGACCAATATCAGGGAGCTTGAGCCTGTGGTAAAAAGTGAGGTTGTCGCTCAATCCGGTGATGATGATGAAGATAACCCGCCATTGTCTCCTCCCCAGCATGGAGACGATCCCGCACAGATGACATTGGAACTTTAACAAGGTGAATATTTATCTTATCGGATTTATGGGTAGTGGTAAAAGCACTGTGGGGAAAAAGCTCGCCATAGCGCTGAATTGGAGTTTCATTGACCTTGATGATGTCATTGCGGCACAGGAGGGACTATCTATTCCGGAGATTTTTGAATCACAAGGAGAAGAATACTTCAGGGAAGCTGAAAGCCGTGCCCTGAAAACTGTTGCCGGGAAATCAGAAATGGTAATAGCCTGCGGAGGCGGCACTCCCTGTTCAGATGAAAATTTTTCTGTGATAAAAGAGACAGGTATAACTATATACCTTAAGATGTCGGTTTCTGCTCTTGTAAGCCGCCTCGAGAAATCAAAAACCATTCGTCCCCTTGTGGCTGGCAAAGAGAAGAAAGAAATGGAAGCTACTGTCCAAAGACTCTGCAATGAAAGAAGCCACTGGTATGAACAGGCAGACATTATTACCGAGAGTCTTAATGCGGATGTTGAAATATTAACAGAGCAACTGACGACAAGAATAAAGAAATAGGGCATTTTATAATAATCTTTTGTATATTGAGTAATCACGTCTGGCTAAATTACTATGAATAAAAAAAACTAATCATGCGAGTCAGATACATAATAACATTATGGATTGCTCTTGCATTTATGGTGATCACTGTTATTACGGAGGTAGCACTTATTTATAGTTTTGCCCTTTTCAAATTCAATACAGTATTATCAACTTTGTGTCTTGCAGCCTTAACGCTGACTCTGGTTATTATACTTAGGAAGTACTGGCATAATAATCTGCTGAGAAAGCTTGGAGTTACGGGAGGCCTTATATTGCCTCCTGCTCTTTTATTTATTACCTCTTTAACAACGGCGTTGACCTTTTTGCTCTCAGATTACAGTGTAACAGTTGCCGGCAACAACTACATGGCTTTGATAACAGCTGCCGTGTCTTTTCTGTATATATCGGTGGTTATAGTTTTTTCTTTCCCGGCTTACAGAATAATAAGAGTAGGTTTTAGTGAAAAGATGAAATCAGCATTAAGTCCGGAGATTGTTTTATTTACGGTGCTTGTGCTTACTGCCGGTGCAATATTACTGGCAGTGCTATTCAGGTCAGAAGGGAAAAATAGTAATTCTTTCCATGTCCTTCTTCTTCCTCTTCTGGCCGGGCTTCACTTTATTTCTTCTCTGATGCTGAGTATTCAGTTCCACAGGGAAATAAACCACGAAATCTCTTTGAAAGAGGCAGAAAAGACAATTCCGGAACAAGATCAGGTATCAGAGGAATATACAAGTATTCTGAAAAGTAGTTTGCTGTTCCGGAGTCACTATCTTGACATCATTTCCGGCAAGCCCGATTATCTTAAACATGACGCTGATGATAGTTATGCAACGAGTTTGATACAGACTGCATTACGTGATTTCAATCCTATGCTTATTCCTGCTTTGGATCTTATCATGGTCACTGAGAGATTCAGTGAATCAATACGACGCATGGCAGAGGGTGTAAAAGGTAACATTGAGAAGTATTTCGCTGATCCTGTTAAAAACAGGGATCTGGTCATTCAGAGCGGGCAATCTGAGAGAGTGGCCAATGCTCATCTGATACTTTTCGGGGGGAAAAAACCGGAGATTTCTGAGGTACTTAGACTACTTCATGATAGCAATACAGATATCCGCAGGATAGGGCTGGCAACAATCGGGCTTTTCAGGATGCGTGAACTACTGGAAGAAGCAATACAGGCGCTTTCTGTCCCGGAGACAGAAATAGAAGCATATTTTCTTCTGAAGCATTTTGGGTCGGAGATATTTTTGGAATTAACAGAGTCCTTAAAAAAGAATCCTGCTAACGAAAAACTGAGTATTTTGATTACCAGGTTATTAGGTTCTGATTCTCCGCACCAGTCGATTGATAATATGACAGATTATTTTAGTTCGGGCTCTGTCAGTACGAAGATGAGAATTATGCAACACCTTTCAGAATCAGGATATATTCCAACGGAAGAGAAGGCGGAAGATCTGAAAAACCTGATTCTGGAGCTGGCTGGCAATATGGCTGCTATTATCTCCCTGCAGGATGTGGCTAGAAAAAGTAAATTTTTTCTTCTGGAGAAATCTCTTGCATGGGATCGCGAAATGAACAGGAAAACTCTTTTTGCAGCACTGAACCTATATGTTGGAAAGGGAGCCGCCAGGCTACTTAATGACTATTCGGGCGGAAGAGATTATCTGCATTCAAGATTTTCAGCAGAAATTATCAGAGCTGTAATCGATGAACCTATAAAGTCGCCATTGCTTGCTTTAGTCAATAATGTTACAGATGAAGAAAAGATAAATGTACTGTCTTCTTTTTACCCGTTAAAAGATCTATCAAATGGTTCACTTGCACAGGAAGTCCTGACCTCAGACTGGAATATTGCAGGAGTATGGTCAAAATCTTGTGCATTGCGCAAAGTTTCAGACGGAAAATTATATGCTGAGAAGGATACTCTGATAACCTTCCTTTTCAGCAACAGAATGATACTTCAGGAGGAAAGCGCCAGAGCACTTAACCTTCTTTACCCCGGGTGGTATAAAGAAGTATCTGAGAGATTATCTCCCGAAGTTAAACTCAGGATT
>CAZGDJ010000171.1:0-7062 GCA_964524635.1 uncultured Rikenella sp.
ATCTTTACAATGTCAAAGATCCTGAACGAAATGAAATTAAAGTAATTATCGCAGTTGATGGCGGATATACAGATGTACCAGTTAATAAGTCGTTTCCATCGTCTACAATCAGCTTCTTCCAGTTTGGAGCGCTGCTGCTCCAGATAAGGGATTTAGATGAAATGGCTGAAACACCATTCATCTCTCCTGAGTCGATTGCAAAGCTTAAAGAACTGCAGAGATTGAAACTGGTTCTGCCAACGAAACATATATCATTAAATCACACATCAACTTTAATTGAATCAGTTCGGTTTAGTATTTATGATTTCTTCAGACATATAGAGCAAGGAGAATCAATGATTGAGACTCTTCACTGGTTTCTATTCCAGAAATATGGAAGCAACAGGCCTGACTATAACCTCTCGAATTGCCCTATTTGTCAGAATACAAACATTAAAATTAAGCAAGCTGACATTAGTTCAGACTTCACGTTTAAATGTCCTAAATGCCAGAGTAAACTATATCTTACTGATGTTTTCAGATTTCACGAAGTAGTTGACGAGGAGATTGGTGCAGGAGGAATCCTCGGATATTTGACAAACCTTGTAGAACACTTCATACTTATTCATACAATCAGGATAATATTAAAACTCAAACCTGATCTCATAAGGAAAGCTCTTTTTATCAAAGATGGTCCCCTCGGTTTTTTCGGCCAGACCGCTAATATGCATGACCCGATGCGCGAGCTTATAAAATATCTGATTTCAAATCATGATCTTAACATGGCAGGACTTGAAAAGAGTGGCGCATTTGTGGAGCATGCTGATGAGATAAAGAGCAAACTTGAACCTGGCCAGGCAATATTACTGAGTAATAAGCATATTTACACTTACATCATGCCAGGTGATCCAACAACCAATGATCCCTATGGAAGATCATCATATTATAGCTCCAAACTTATTTATAAGTCCAAGGACGAAAGAATTTACGTTATCACAATCCCAACAAAAGACAGCCGCATAGTGATGAACCCTAAACCAGAAGATTTTCATAATCTAGATCAGATCCTAACGAATATTGAGAAGCTACACTGTGATATGTATGATAATTCCTTATTACCAGTGGCCATTGTAAATAAACTCGTTTCTCTTTCAAATCATCCGAGTGCAGTATTATTGGAGAAATTTGCAAGAGCGTCTATTTAGTATGGCTATATAAAAAATAAACGCTCCTTACGGAGCGTCGGACCAAAGATGCTATCTTTGGTGATGTTTTGGTATTGCAAAATTACAGCTAGTCAATGTCAAAAGCAAGGTTTTTATATTTAAAAAATCTTATTGAATGGCAAAGAAAAAGATATCAAAAGGGGCATCATAATAGTATGTTCTATTTTTGACTTTGTTGTTTCTCCTGGCTTCTTTTTATAAAGGAAGCTTTTATTTTTTCCTCTTTCTACAACCACCTGCATCTTATTTTCTTGTACATCCTTTTTCTGATAGGCATATTGAAGATCTCTCCTTCTGGGCTCAGGATATATCTTGGGGACCGTGTAGAATGAAGCCGGGTTAAATGAACTTGTTCAGGCTTTTAACAAGCTCATGAACTGTGGTTGAAGATTCTTCTGAGGCTGGATTTGTATGATCTCCTATAGTACTAAAAACGCGCTCTGCATTACTAATTGCACGTTGCTGACGCGGCAGTAATACATCATACATTCTTCTACAGGTTGATTTTTCTTTATTGTAATCAAATCTTAAATATCTGTCAAGTCTTGCTTTATATGTGCTCCGGGGCATAGTCCCGGTGTGATAGTTGAAATGAAGTATATACCAAAACTCAAATGCCTGGTTACTATAGGCAATTTGGAATCCATTCTCATCTGCTAATGCTATTGATGCGTTAAAAGTGTAGTTTGAATTTTGATCCTTGTCAAATACAACCCAATAATTATCATAATCACCCTCATTATCCTGCTTTACCCTTATAGCTGATCTGACAAAATTCAATGAATTCCCTTTACGGGGACAGCAGATCGTTCTTATATCAGCGCTGGAGAGTCTAAAAGAATTAAAATATTCAGGCTCTGTATTTTCTCCTTCACATATAATCAAAAAAGATTCCTTTTCAGTCTTAAAAGGTCTTCTTCTTTTAAGCTGTAGGGCTCTTTTATGGGGGCTTCTGTGACTACTCATTATACTTGAGAAAATCTTCAAACAGAGTATCAAAATCAGCCAGGTACGGCACAGCCCCATATTTCCCGTACATGTAATTTTTGCTTATTTTCTCATCATTACGCGGTGTCTTTCCCTTTTTAAAATCAACAAGAGAGAAAAGGTTTGTTGAGCCATCTTTTTGCTTTTCGGTAAACCAAATCTGATCACGTCTAAATATCTTTGAATCTAAAAGATGAATATCGTGTGTGGCAAAAATAAGCTGTGCGTTTTTGGGATTTGTCTTTTCATTATTGAAAAGATTTACAATCTCTTTTGTTAAAAGCGGGTGCAGTTTAGTATCTAATTCGTCTATAACAAGAACCTTCCCATAATTCAACGTGTCAAGAATTGGCCCTAATAAGTTAAAATACTTTTTTGTGCCCTCAGATTCAAAAATGTCAAAGGGATAATCAACAGTGGTCATCACTTTACCTTTATTGTTTAAAACCATTTTAACGCTTCGTAAATTCTTTATCACACTCTTTGCTTTTGTTACCTCCGGGTTTTGCAGATCTGATCCTCTGATAGTTACTGCCAGATTCTCACCTTCCTGTTCAACTACTTTCAGATCTTCAATACCAGTGTCTGCAACTTTTAAAAGCCGGACTATTGTGTTCTTTGTTTTGGGATCTTCAAATAGTCTAATTGTATATTCAGTAAATAGCTGGTCGTTCAAACCAAACACTATATTAAAGTTTAGAAACCACTTATAGATCTCAAGAGAAATCGTATCATTAAACTGTGCTGCTAATGACAAAAGGAGAGCATTATGACGTATCATTTTCTTAGCTCTTAATTCCTTCAGGATATGGTATTTTTGCGGAATACTAATTTCATTTCCCTTCCTTTCAAAAACTAAAGATTCCCGTGCATCCTTTGTATAGAGCCATTCTTCAAGGACATCCTTTCTTGAAACAACAAATCCATACCTGTAAATCCTTTTATTTGTAATAAAAGTCATTTCAAATTCTGATGGCTTGTCTCTTGTTTCTGAGTTTAAGAAAAAAGAAACCTGTGCTATGTCTTTTTCAGGTGTCAGACTTGCAGATGTAAGAATTAATGACCTAAAGAAATTCAAGGATTTGATGAAATTTGATTTACCGCTTGCATTTGCCCCATAGATTACTGCCGATCTTAGCAAGTCAACATCCTCTCGTATCGAACATTTGTTTCCATTAAGTGCCTCACTCTTTTCCCTGATAGGCGCAGCAATCATCTGAAATGATTGATTCTCTTTAAAGGAAAAGAAATTCTTGACAGAAAAATCAATTATCATATTATTGATATTTGTGATATTTTCACAAATATACACTTTTAGGTTGCCATATCAAGAAATTTGTACATTTTTTTCTACCCTTATGCATATAAAATAGAGCTTGATGGTTCTAAAGAAAGAATAAAAGCATTAAGATCAATATATTATAGTTCCATTATCTTTATTTATACAAAAAACATTTCCATGTCCGACCTCCAAACCCTCTACCAGACCGCCATCAAATTCGCCGCTGAGAAACACGGCAGGCAGAAAGTAAAAGGATCACAAAATCCGTATGTGGTGCACCTCAGCAATGTGGCGATGGAGATATTCATGGCAGCGGAACATACTCCCGATTTTAACCTCTCTCTTGCCATCCAGGCAGCCTTGCTGCATGACACTATTGAGGATACCAAAACAATGAGAGAGGAAATAGAAGAACATTTTGGTGAAGATATCTCCGATGCGGTATGGGCTCTGACAAAAGACAAGTCGTTGCCTAAGACACAGCGTATTTTCGACAGTCTCACTAAAGTAAAGCTGCAGCCAAAAGAAGTGTGGGCTGTCAAACTCGCCGACCGTATCACCAACCTCCAGCCTCCGCCATGGAACTGGAGCAAAGATCATATTTCCGTGTACCGCGCAGAATCACAAATCATACTTACAGAACTGCGCGAAGGAAACAGCTATCTGGCAGAGAGACTGGCCGCGAAGATTGAAGAGTATGGCAAGTATTGTTGAGTCGTTGAGTCGTTTAGATGTTGAGTCGACTAAACGACTAAACACCTAAACGCTTAAACAAATCAACCCTGAAATCAGATAACTATTTTTTGCGAATTGACCATAATTATCTAAATTTGGTCAATATATTGACGCTATTATGAATATTGTTGAGAGAGAAATTACAGGTTCTATTCTTCGAAAGGTGAAGCCGGGCAAAGTAATCATCATTAACGGTGCCCGCAGGGTTGGTAAGACAATTCTGCTCCGGGAGATAATCAATAAAATAAATGAGCCTTACATCCTTCTTAACGGAGAGGACTTCAATACACTTGAACTTTTGGCCCGGAGATCTGCCGAGAATTACAGACAGCTCATGGGATCAAAAAAAATACTGATTATCGATGAGGCCCAGAAAATACCTGAAATAGGGAAGATATTGAAACTTATTGCCGACGAATTACCTTCTGTTAAGATGATAATAACAGGGTCCTCTGCATTTGACCTGAAAAATATGGCAGGAGAGCCTCTGACAGGAAGAAAGATCACTTTTACTCTCTTCCCGCTGTCAGAGAGGGAGTTCGCCGGCGCTGAATCTCTTCCTGTACGGAAAGACAGGCTCATGGAAAGGCTGGTCTTCGGAAATTATCCCGAGCTGATTCACCTGACCGATCAGAATGACAAAAAAGATTATCTCAATGAGCTGGTCAGTTCATACCTACTGAAAGACATCCTGATTTTTGAAAACATCAGGCACTCTTCAAAGATATTCAGCCTGTTACGCCTTATAGCCTATCAGACAGGCAATCTTGTGTCATGCAATGAACTTGCCAGGCAACTGTCCATGAGCAAGAATACTGTGGAAAAATACCTCGATCTGCTGTCAAAGGTTTTTATTCTTCAAAAAGTTGAGGGATTCAGCCGGAATCTGAGGAAGGAGATAGTCAAGAATTCAAAATGGTATTTTTCAGATAACGGCATAAGAAACGCGGTAATAGCAAATTTCAACAACATAAACCTGAGAAATGATACAGGTCAGTTATGGGAAAATTACATCATTTCGGAAAGGATAAAATTTCAGCAATACACGAGAACAATTGTAAATAACTTCTTCTGGCGTACTTATGATCAGCAGGAGATCGACTTGATTGAAGAAAAAGAGGGATCTCTCACTGGCTTTGAATTCAAATGGTCAGAATCGTATGTTAAACCTCCTGCATCGTGGGTTAAAACGTATCCCGATGCCGGCTTTGAAATAATAACTCCTGAGAATTATTATAGCTGGATCTCCTGAGAATATTCAGCGTTCACTCATGTTGTCTCGTTCACTAACCCGGCACTGAGTGTCTTTTGTGCCTCTCTCTTTACATGTATCTGCACCTTAGTTTTTGCCCTTAAGGTCCTGATAAAGGCCTGGAAGGCATTTTGCATTCCTGCAACGCGGGGATGGATATCCTACCCGCAGCACCGTATGTATGATACAATAAAGAATAAGCTCTCCTTAAGGAGCTACGGATCAAGGATGCTTAACAGTTCATCAGCTAACGTTGCCAACGGTTATCTGGTGATAGTAAGGAAGAAGCTTATTGAAAATCAACTACCGGATGAAGTATTAATAAGAATGGTACAGTTATAATCAAACCAGATGAATGGCTTTATTAAGTTCCTGATATCAATCCATCTTAAAGAACTGAGAGAAGGAAACAGGTTTATGGCAGAAAAGCTGGCCGCGAAGATTGAGGAGTACGGCAAGTATTGTTGAGTCGTTGAGTCGTTTAGATGTTGAGTCGACTAAACGACTAAACGACTAAACGCCTAAACACCTCAACATTCCATAATTCACTGCTGAACTCCTGCATTGATATTATATTCAATAAATGATTAAAAGCAGTTGTTTGGCATTTATGAAATTTTTCGATATTTGGATTAATATTTATCTGTTACTGGCACTATAAAGTGCTGTATAAATGCATGAAAACATTTTTAAGCTATATTCTTACGCCCGTTTATCATTTCTACTTCGGCCTGATGTTGGTTTTGTTCCATCCGGTTCAGGTGGCTGCAAGGCATATTTTTGGCGATCAGGCACGCAAAAAGGTGGTTGATTCGCTTAACTTCTGTCTGGTAAAAGGATTATACCTGCTGGGGTGTAAGATAAAATTTTCTGGCTTTGAAAAAATCCCTGATAACAGGCCGGTAATAATTGTTTCAAACCATCAGAGTATGTACGATATACCTGCAGTAGTTCATGGGTTTAGGAAGTACTATCCCAAATTCATCTCTAAAATTGAGCTGTCCAGATATTTACCCAGTATTTCGTACAACTTAAAATATGGGAAATCGGCCTTAATCGATCGCAAAAACGGGACCCAGGCAGTGAAAGAAATTTTTAAACTGGGTAAGCTGATTCAGGAAAACAACTATGCTGCCTGTATTTTTCCTGAGGGTACACGCAGCAAAACAGGACGGGTTAAGAAATTTATGACGGCCGGTGTAAATACATTAATACGGGCAGCCCCTTCGGCAGTTATTGTGCCTTTTGTTATTGATGGTCATAGTCAGCTAACACAGAAAGGGCTTTTTCCGCTCCGGTTCGGACAAAAGATCACTTACACTGTACTTGATCCGGTAGAACCTAAAGACCAGCCTGTTGAAGAGCTTGTAAACCGGATACAAGCTGCTATTGAAAAAGCTTTGAATCAGGACAACTGAAAAGTTAAATTCAGGCCGATACAAGTTTACAGCTAAAACTCAGGGCACGGTACTGCATGTTATGTTTCTTGCTGAAGTGCTTTCAAGACAAGCTGTTGAGAAGATTTTCTCTCCACTTTCTTTTTATCCCAAAAGATTCTTTCTCTTCTTTCTTTGTTTGTTCAAAGAAAGAAGCAAAGAAAC
>CAZGDJ010000172.1:0-7049 GCA_964524635.1 uncultured Rikenella sp.
ATGCAAAACGGACTGGTCGATATAGTAATAGTGGGGTGTGACCGGGCAACGGCAAACGGCGACGTGGCAAACAAAGTGGGGACATACCTTAAGGTGCTGGCCGCATATGATAATAATATACCGGCCTATTCTGCATTTCCGGTTTCATCGTTTGATATGACCATGAACAATTACAGGCAGATACCGGTTGAAGTAAGAGATGCGTCAGAGATCAGAAAAATTGAAGGTCTTGGCCCTGAGGGAATTACAGAAGTGCTTGTTTGCCCCCAAGATGCTCCGGCAGCAAATTATGGCTTCGATGTTACACCTTCAAGGCTGTTTACGGGTCTTATTACTGAGAAAGGAGTTTGCAGGGCAGATAAAGAATCGATAAATAAAATGTTGAAATATTAATATGGAAGGTTTCGTAAAATTCAACTGCTACTGGAGCCAGTCAGGCCCTGTCATCTCTGATGAGCAGTATGAGGTAATAAATCACTGGAGGGATATTCTTTTCAATCTTGACCTTATCGGGGCCTTTGAGAATGGTGTGGGATTTGGAAACATAAGCATCCGCATAGGCAACTCATCCCAATTCATAATTACCGGTTCGTCTACCGGTGATATTCCGGAGCTTGAACCTGGTCATTATGTAAAAGTCTCTTCATATAATATAGATGATAATGCGGTCATGTGCAGCGGTCCGCTAAAGGCTTCATCTGAATCGCTCACCCATGCGGCAATTTACATGGCTGATCCCGGTACTCATGCTGTGATACATGTTCACTCCAACAAGCTCTGGGAAGAACTGATGAACAAGGTGCCCACCACTAACCCTGAGATAGAATACGGCACCCCGGGCATGGCGCGTGAGATGATACGAATATTCGGGTCACCGGAAGTATTTGAAAAGCGGATTATAGTTATGGCCGGAGACCGCGGCGGACTGCTGACATTTGGGAATGACCTTGATGAGGCAGCAGGAGTGCTGTTTGAATATTTTAATAAATGAAGAAGTTAAGATGTTTAGGCTTGTAATGGCTCCCTGTTCAAACAACTAAACACCTCAACGACTCAACGCCTAAACTGCTAAACCCGATTCCCTGCCATATGCTTTACGGATTGCATTTTGATATTTTGTGAATTTTTTATTTATATTTGCAGCCTGATTAACGGGCCCATAGCTCAGCTGGTTAGCAGCACCTGACTCATAATCAGGGGGTCGCTGGTTCGAGCCCAGCTGGGCCCACAATTTTAAACAAGAAGCCCCTCTAACTTATTGAATTAGAGGGGCTTCCGTTTCTCTGTAGCCGATAGAGGCGCCGGTATGTTATAACTAACCAGTCTTTAATGCACCTTTAGGTTAAAAAGCCCTTCCCCATACGATAACCGATACCGGGGCTGATACATTTGTCGATTTTAAATTATCCGTGGCTTTTACAGTTATCGAATATGTCCCTCTGGGTACATTTTTCCACACATATGAATAAGGAGCGGATGTTCTCTCTCCAAGTTTAGTGCGGCCATTGAAGAACTCTACTTTACTAATAGAACCATCAGCATCAGAAGCTTTTGCAGTAATTGTTATTGCAGCAGGAGCCCTCATCAAGCTGCGATTAAACGGAGAAGTGATGCGTATAACCGGGGGTTGGTTGGCAGAAGGTATACAATTATTTGTTACTGACACTGGAGTAATACTTGCCACCGGTCCTCCATCTGGTGTCTGTAATGGATTTATTGCCGGCCTGGTGTATGCAACCGTGACAACATTACCATTAACTACCGGACTTGAAAGTGTCAATAAAACTTTTGTCCCCGAAATGGCCACTGAACTTACTGCCCTGGCTACCGAATTTACCGTAACAGTAAATGCAGAAGCGGACGGGACAATACTTGCTAAAGCTGAATTATATGTCATCTCAAGTATTGAGGGTGTGGCACTTGCTATCGTTGAGCTGACATAAACGGGAATACCACCTTTCGACCCATATTCATACGCCCCGATATCAGGCACATTGTTATACGGCACAGCAGTGTTTAAATAATCTGTAGATAACCCTACGTTTATTCCGGCATCCCTGGCAGGAGATCCTGATTGTAATTTAAAATCAGACCCGTCTTTTACAAATAATGGACTTGTTTTTAAAGGTGTTGTATAATAATAATTATTGGGTGTACCGGATAATGCAGGTTCATTTGAGTTGCCATTATCATAAAAAATATTATTCTGAATATACAGACTCGTCAATCCTCCTGCATTTGTCATATATACCGGTCCGCCACTGAAATGTTCTACTATATTGTTAATAATCCTGAAATTGCTTCCGCTATAAGATGATGTATTGTGCATAAATCTTATTGCATATCCGCTGGCGGGAGATCCATGCATCACATTATTATAGATATTAAATCCATTAAAAGTCACTGATCCACCCGGGTTCATACAAATTGCCTCATTGTAATATGCACTTGAATGACAGTATTTCAGAATATTATAACGAATAGTTACATCTGTCTGTGCCTGGGTTCTTGGTGTAAATAATATACCAGGACTACAATGTTGAATCAGGTTTCTTTCTACAAGGACATGAGAGTTTCCCCACTCCAGTGTTATACCGGCATTATACATGCCGCCCGGATCATCTGCCGCAGGTCCTATTGTATTATCATGTATCCACACAGAATATTTATAGCTGCCGCTATAGTTTTGTTTGTTTAAGTCAATGCCTCCGCGAATGGTATTGTTGTATATCTCCATTCCGTCTTCCCCGGTACTTTCAATAGCGAAATCCCAAACTGAATAATCGGTTTTTTCAAGCCAGTTATTATAAATCCTGCAACCATTCATCATTCCTCCCCATAACCAGAACTTAATAGGCCATCCCTGATCCCCGGTCCTGTGTCCGTTCATTATCATTGTGTTGTCATGTATTAACATTCCTTCATGACCACCACAATATAAGGCACCATAATATGATCCGTCAGGTGAATTATAACCGGCACAATCTGTAACAGTATTATTATAAAATTCGCTTCCTGATAAGCGGGTTGCCGGGGGAGTTCCGTCACCAGTGCCCTGCGCCCACCATGCAACAGCACAATAATTGAATTTTATGAAGGTACAATGATGGATTTTTACATTATGTCTGTTCATAATGTATATCGCATGACTGCAAGTCAGATTTGCTCCATCAAACTTTAAATTACTTATCGATTGATTTCCATCCACCACAGAAGAAGAAACCAGATTTATTATGGCATCTCCATTGCTCCCATTAGGACCATAATTAATTCTGGAAGTTAATGAGGTATTTGTAATTACGGATGCATCTCCAGCACCAGTAAGACTTACTCCAGGGGGTAATGTTACCCTGGCCGGAATAGTATGAGTTCCTGGCTGCATATAAATCATATCACCGCCTGAAACCATTGTAACTGCATAAGAAAGAGTAGCCCATGGGCTTGCTGATGTGCCGGCATTAGCATTGCTGCCAGACGTAGAAACATAATACGTTGTTCCGGTTGTTGCTTTAGGGTTCCCCGTTTCATCAATATTATAAGGACCTGTGATTTCAGGTGGTTCATCCTTGGTGCAGGATACCTGCATTAAAAATGAAAAAATTAATAATACCAATAGTTTTGTTCTCATGTCATTCCTCCTTGTTAAATTTATTAGACACTCATTTTAGATTTGAACCTCATGCTTTAATTTGAAATTCAACTCATTTGCAACATGTTAGCTCAGTCAAGAGGTTGTCCGGTTGTATTGCAGAGAAAAATGTAAATGCTTTTAACTCCCTTTCTGTAATGGTGACTTGCATTATCCAAAAGTGGTGCCTGAAATGTGAAATACTTGTAAGAGGCACGCAGTGAGCCGGTTAAAGATTCAGGCGGAGTTCCGGAATTATTCATTTTGAGAAAACATTTCTCATTTTGAGAATAAAGGAGGAAATGACCATAGCTTTGACAACTCAGGTTTGTTTGCCTGAATGCAAAGCGGTCAAGTGATTTCGATACGTGCAACAATTTTGAATAAGAAACAGGCTGTCTCAAAGTAAAAAAGAGACAGCCTGTGTCGAACCTGGAGAATTATTACCGGTTTATTGTGTCCTGAAATGTACACCTGCATCTTTACAAATGTACTGTATAGCCCATTTGCCTGACTGGCCTGCTGGTGGCAGCCCTCCGCCCGGAAAGAGCCACTGCCCGGCCATGTAAAAGTTTTTCAGCCCAGGAATGAACGGATCAATATTATCCATCAGGTTCTTGCTCGACGGCATGAATCCTTCATAAGCTCCTTTCCATACCCCGGTATACCTCACATCTGTGACAGGTGTTGCCACATCGCAAACCTCTATACTTTCAGAGATGCCCGGGTAATGTTTCTCAAGTAAAAGCCTTGCGTCTTTCTCAATGGCCTCTTTCTCTTTCCTGTAATCTTCAGCAGACATACCCTTCCATATCTCCCAGGGTGATTCAAACCGCATAACCAGCACTGACTTTCCTTCAGGGGCCATTGTATTATCAAAGCAGTAGTTCATTACCGAGTAACCAGCCGTGGTTTTGGTTCTGCCAATCATCTGATCCTTTATCATCCATGACTCAACCGGATTGTCGGATGGTATTACCTTATCTATGCCGAATGAGACCTGCACAAGAGGTGTGAAGAGTTCCCAGTTATCGTATGCATTTGTAATCTTACGGGTCAGGTATTTTCCTTCCAGCATGTCATAAATTGTCGAATGTCCGTCAGCGGCACTGATAACATAGTCAGCATTTATCTCAGTTCCGTCGGAGAGGATAACACCTTTTGCCGTGTCGTTCTCCACCTTGATCTTCGTGACGGCAGTCTTTTTCGTAAGTGTACCACCCAGGTCAAGGTATCTCTTCGTCATTCTCTGTGCCATTGGCAGGGAGCCTCCGGTGAGATACCCCGCATTCTTCTGATTGAACCATGCGAACATCATGATGAATGCCAGTGCCGAGAAATCACGCGTGCCGTACACTTCACTGAAGAAATACTTCAGTGTTTCATTTTTAAAACCGAGCTTATCAAAGTATTCTTTGCAACCCTTACGGCCGTATTTCATGAAAAGGGTCATGATGGGCAGCATACTGAACATTGATGTGACTGTTTTCAACGGACTCCTAAGACCGGGCGGATCGGAATATGGGCTCAGGAATGATGATTTTCGCATATCATTGCACATCTTCCTGATTTGTTTTGTGTCCTCGGGTGCTATTGAGCACAAATATTCCTCCCACCTGTCAAGGCTGGTATAAAGGATAAACTCTCTTCCATCAGGAGCATACATTTTGGTATGCACATCATGGTCAATTATCACGACATTCTCATTGAGCACGCCTGTTTCTTTCCAGATGTCATTAAAGGGGCCTTTTCTTGTGCCTACAAGCCAGTGGAGGCAGTAGTCAAAACGGTAGCCTTTCCTGTCCCATGCCGTGCACTGACCCCCGGTGACAGAATGCATCTCAATTATTTCAGCGTCAAACCCGTTCATCTTCGCATAGATACCAGCTGACAGTCCGGCAACACCGCCTCCGATTATTGCTATTTTCTTAGCCATGATTGTTTGGTTTTCGATTTTTGTTGTCAAAAGGATTTTTTCCTTCAGGCAAAGAAACAATCTGCAAGCTCCCGGGCATATTTCAAATCGGTGTGTAGCAGAAACCTGCCGGTGAACAGCGTATTAATTTGGTTCTGTCAGTGAGGCTTTTCTGAATACCCGCACTCACACTCACACTTTTTGCCGGGTCAGGAACGGCAGTGTTGAAGGCTATCTTATGATATTAACCCTTTTCTCACCCCTGTAACTCCTGACATTGCCCTGTTTTTTCAGGTAACTGATCAGCGCATCAGCCGTCGTAATAAAAAGTGATTGTCCGGGGTCATTGTGACTGTACTTGTAAACCTGCGCTATATAGTTGTTCATGGCAACGGTATATATCTGATCCATTTTCAGAGGTGCGCCGTTTTCTGTCTTAACCACTATATCTTCAAGATCACCATTTGCGCTTGCCTTCAGCTCAGTCCGTATCCCGGAGGGATAGAGAGGGCTTTTGCCGTCAACAATCCAGCCTGCACGTATAAAATCATAAACCTCTGCGCCTGTCAGCTTAAACACCACAATGTCGTTGCCAAAAGGATCAAGCTGATAAACATTCCTGACTGTCACCGGGCCCTTCGCCAGGCGATCAATGCGGACACCTCCCGGATTCATCATTGCAATATCCGCCCCGGCCGCTGCACGCTGAGCATCAGCCATAATGTATCCCAGTTCCTCATAAGATGAGAAATCGTCGGTGGCAGTTGCGATTACCTCGTTCAGTCCCGGATTATCATTGTACTTGTCAACCATAGAACGGATGGATAGCTTTTCCTTCTTCGAATCCCTTATATTGATAAGCTCCATGCTTTTGTGCAGAATTCCGTCGCTGCTAACCTCCAGCTTTATTAATGTGCAATATTTCAGCTTGCTCTCTGCCTGAGTAATTAAAATACCGTTATGGACCTGTTCTTTATCAACCCTCGTATGGGAGTGTCCTCCTATTATGAGATCAATACCTGCCGGCATGGTCTCAGCCAGTTTTACATCCTCCTCAAACCCGATGTGGTTAAGTGCAATGAAAATATCGCTGCTGTCCTTCAGCCAGAAATACTCGCGTGCCGTTTCAAACGGAGACCGGAAAGTAAACCCCTTTGCATTGTCAGGATGGGTATCAGGGATGCCGTTCTCACTGACCTGCAGCAGGCCCATAAAAGCAATCTTAAGCCCGTTGGGCAGAGTGAAAATTTTATATGGATTTACCCTGACGTTGAGCAGGGGGTCACTGCACTGAGGTCAAAGCCTGTTGCATTCATCAGTTCTATCATAGGTAATCCTTTCTCACGAAACTGGTCATTCACCGGATCTCCGGTCTGATTGTCTCCGGCAGAGACCAGAAGCATGCCGGGATATATCGTTCTCAGGCTATCAACGATATATGCCAACTTAGGGAAATTATTGACTGCTGCATGCATATCATTTACCGCAAGGATAACAGCACTACGA
>CAZGDJ010000173.1:0-6999 GCA_964524635.1 uncultured Rikenella sp.
AGAATCATTCATTCAAATATGCTGATACCCTTATGCTTCTTGCATGGAGGGGTAAAGAGGCTGTTGGAAGAATAATGGGTATAATAAGCCATCGTTACAACGAAATCCATAATGAGAAGAACGGCCGCTTCTGCTTCATTGAGTGCTATGATGATAAAGAGGTTGTCCATGCTCTTATAACTGCAGTTGAAGAATGGGCCCGTAATAAAGGTATGACAGCTATAGTAGGCCCTCTTGGTTTCTCAGATAAGGATCCCCAGGGATTTCAGATAGACGGTTTTGACCTGCCGAAGGTAATGACGACGACAACGAACCTCCCATATCTGCCGGAACGTGTTGCTGAAGAAGGTTATGTTAAGAAAAAGGATATTGTCAATTACAATTGTCCCATTCCTGAAAAAGTTCCTGAGTTATATGAGAGAATCTTTGCTCGCGTGAACCAGCGGCAGGACTTGAAAATAATAGAGTTCAATCGCAAAAAGGAACTGACTCCGAATATTATACTAGATGTCCTTGAGCTGATGAATGAGACATTTGCTGAAATATATGGTTTCGTTCCTCTAACCAACGATGAGAAACTTGAATTTGCCAAGCGTTATCTGCCTTTACTCTCAGCATCATTCATCAAGCTGGTAAAAGACAAGAACGGGATGATGCTCGGTTTTGCTATAGGTATGCCTGACCTGAGTGAAGGAATAAGACGTTCCAGAGGCTATCTGCTTCCATTTGGTATCTTTCAGATACTGTACGCTTCAAGAAGATCAAAGAAACTGGTTATGATGCTTGGCGGTATAAAATCCGGATACCGTGGTCAGGGAATTGATACGCTTATGGGTGCCAAGATGCTTGAATCTGCAATAAACAAGAAAATGATACTCCTTGACAGCCACCTCGTGCTTGAGGAGAACAGACCCATGAGAGCTGAATATGAGCGTGTTGGCGGAAAAGTCGTTAAAACATTCCGCATCTTTACAAAAGATCTCTAGAACTTAAAAACAAAGGACAATCCCAGCAACTCCTTGAACTGAACTTCCGGATATTTCTTCTGGGTCCCGTCAGGATTATTGTCAGGTGTACCATCCTTTAGAGTCTGAGGAATCAGGGTGTTGTCATCATAAATGAGGTGCATATTAAGCCTCACTTCAGTAAACCAGTTAAGACTTGTTGTCATGATGACCTCCCAATCCACATCAACATTCTGAGGCTTTGACAAGAAATTGCTGAAGAACTGGATCTTGTTTGTCATGTCTACCTTTTCAAACAGCTTTGTTTTGTTGCTTATTGTCAGGTATGCACCCATTTCATTCTTGGATTTTTTGCCCTTAGCAACACCATACTTCGTAACCTCTATTGAGTCGTTTGGAACAAACGTACCTTTATAAGAAACAGGTGAGAAGCTTATTGATGTGTTCTTATTTGGCTTGTAATCAAGGCCATATCCTAAAATGAGCGTGGCGGGGTTAAAGAACATTGATACTTTTACAGTATCAGGTGAATAAATGAACCCGGCCAGCGTCTGGGTCTTGAACTGAAAGACCCCGCTCAGATCAAATTTCCCAAAGGCCTTATGGTTAATTTTTGAGTTGATTTCAATGACATCCAGGTTCTTTTTCAGGTAGAATCCTTTGCCTGAAGCCTGAAATCCAAGTGCAAAACGGACAGTTGAGTTTGAGGAAATCTTCTTTGCCTTATTGGTATAGTCAATATATTCTGTGATGTCAAGGACTGACGAGATGCTGCTTTCACCTCCTTTTGCCCAGTTATCAATGAAACCCTGTGACAGGAGATATGATGCATCTGTTCTGAATGTCCATAAAACAGGTTTTATTTTAGCGAGATTAAACTTGCGCAACTCCTCTTCCACATCTGTTGTCACATTCACCCTGGTGTCAACAAACTGATCATGCCAGAGCTGTTTTTTGAAAAGCACTCCTTCTTCCGCATTCAGAGTCAGGATATTACGCTGCGGGCTACCAATCCAAACCGTTACTGAATCGCTCTTGCTGTCAGGGAGCCAGAATCTCATCAGTCTATCCGAATTGCCATTTAACCATATGGAAGTCCCCCTTCCGGATTCGCTCAGTACTGTCAGCAAAGTTGAGTCGCGTTGTTCAAGATATTTAATGAGTGTTTTAACTGCGGTACCCAATGTGTCACCTATAAATGGATACTTAAGTGAACGGAAGGGATATTCCTTATTGTTAAAAACAGGATCGGGAAGCGTATCAGTGACAACCAGGATAATTGTGTCATGTGTTCTCTGGGGAAGTTTTGCCGGCACGAATTCTTTCATGGAAATGTAGACACTATCATTTAAGGTCAGCGTATCATTATGGTTAACAGGTCTGGTTTCACCTGTTAGCTTTATCTTTTCAAGATTTTCTCCGGTTTTGATAAACATCTCACCCGGTACTGCTGATATTTCAGCAGTATCACCAGTCGTTGAATCCTGATGAAGAACAGGTACTATTATCCTAACAGAATCAAGCACATAAATGCTCTCAGCCGGCACATCCAGTTTCCTAAATTCATAGTCAGAAAGAAACGCTGTGGTAGAGTCAATGGGGAGTCTTGAAGCGTGATAGATAAGTACTCCTATCGCCTCCCGCAATGGGTCTGAGCTTTTCCTCCAAAGCCCGGATGAAGAGTAAATCTTTTGAAGAAATTTAAGTGAGGCATCTTTATCAAGCTGTACTCCGTTTTGAGAAGTAATAACGGGCAAGGGTGTTCCTTTTTTCTGTTTCGCTACCGTGGATGCAAGCGCAGCACTATCCACGCTGAGTTTCTGTCTGTGTTCCAACTTTGTCCCAGCCTGACCTGAGAGTACACTGCTGAATACCAGGAATATTAAAACAAATAGTAATCTCAGAGTCCTCATATTTCACCAACCAGTTTTATCCTTTTTCAGGAGTGTCAGTAGTAGAAAACGCTATCTTTGCAAAAATATGTCATTTAAATGATTTTCCTTTTTCAAACGGAAAGAAACAGAAAACTGATATTCCTCAATATCAAGAACAGGGACGCTTATTAATCCTCCACCCTGCTGCGGGTCATAGCACCGATGCATAATTTTTAATCCTTAATTCTTAATTCTTAATTTAAGTTAAATATGAACTTGCCATATTGTGAACCATTCAAGATAAAGATGGTGGAGCCAATCTGCCAGAGCACTCCGGCAGAGCGCCGCGAGTGGATAAGAAAAGCCTCATATAACCTTTTTAATCTGAAATCAGAGCAGGTTTTAATTGATCTTCTTACCGACTCGGGTACCGGAGCCATGAGCGACAGACAATGGAGTGCTATTATGACGGGTGATGAGAGCTATGCAGGCTCATCCTCTTTTTTCAACCTGAAAGATGCAGTAAAAGATATAACCGGCTTTGATTATTTTCTCCCCACCCACCAGGGAAGAGCTGCTGAAAACGTACTTTTCTCAGTTTTGATAAAGGAGGGAGATGTTATACCTGGCAATTCACATTTTGACACTACAAAGGGACATATTGAATTTCGTAAGGCAAAAGCGGTAGACTGTACTGCGGACATTGCAAAAGACATTGATGCAATAGCATCCTTTAAAGGTAATGTTGACCTTGCCCGGCTTGAGAAAGTCCTTGATGAGACACCACACAAAAAGATTGGATGTATTATCATTACGATTACAAATAATACTGCCGGTGGTCAGCCTGTAAGCATGGCTAATCTCAGAGGGGTCCGTGAACTGGCTGACAAATACAAGGTTCTGGTTATATTGGATTCAGCACGATTTGCCGAAAATGCCTATTTCATCAAGACACGTGAAGAAGGTTACTCAGAAAAAGGAATCAGGGAAATAGTCCGCGAGATGTTTTCGTATGCAGACGGAATGACGATGAGTTCAAAGAAAGATGCCATTGTGAATATGGGAGGTTTCATAGGATTCAGGGAAAAGGAGCTATATCGCAAGGCCTCGACCTATAATATTATGTTCGAGGGTTTTGTCACCTACGGAGGCATGTCTGGCCGTGATATGAATGCCCTTGCTCAGGGTCTTTATGAGGGTACTGAGTTTGATTACCTTGAATCCCGCATCAAACAGGTGGCCCGGTTGGGAGAAAAGCTTCACAATGCAGGGATACCTGTTCAGATGCCTGCCGGAGGGCATGCCATCTTTATTGAAGCCAGAAAATTCCTGTCATGGGTTCCTGCCGAGGAATTCCCCGGACAAAGACTTGCCATCGAATTATATACTGAAGGAGGCGTCAGAGGGACAGAGATAGGAACGTTGCTTGCTGACCGTGACCCTGTAACACGCCAGAACAGATATCCTGATAATGAATTTGTAAGGCTGGCAATACCCAGAAGAGTCTATACTGATAATCACATGGATTATGTGGCCGCTACCATCTGCAATGTCTGGGAAAGAAGAAACAGTATCAGAAGAGGTATGTCAATAAAGTGGGAGGCTCCAATAATGAGACATTTTACGATTGAAATGAACCTCCTTGGATAATCCCAAAAAATATATCTTTGTTAAAGAGTAACCTGAATTTATGATAAGATCAATGACAGGGTATGGCAAAGCCATACTTGAGACACCCGCAAAAAAAATAACAGTAGAAATAAAGACGCTGAACAGCAAACAGGCTGATATCAGCGCCAAGTTACCATGGCTTTATAAAGAGAAGGAGATAGAAATCCGAAATATTGTAAGCCGTAAGCTTGAAAGGGGGAAGATTGACCTTTACATAACTTTCGATGTTATGGATGATGATTATTCAACTGTAATAAACAGGGATATTGTTAAGAGTTTTTATAAACAACTCAGGGAAGTTGCTGATGAAATGGGTGATAATAAGAGTGATATACTCAGCATTGTCATGCGACTGCCTGAGACAACAAAGACAGAAAAGCCGGAGCTTTCTGATGAAGAGTGGAAAATTGTCTCCCGCGTTATAGATGATGCTCTTGCAATGACTGACCTTTACAGGCTGGAAGAGGGCAAAGCCCTTGAAGCTGACCTCACCAGGTCAGTAAAAAAAATAGCAGCTCAGATTGATAATATCAGCGCAATAGAAGGAGATCGCATGGTGCATCTTCGTGAAAAAATAATGACCGCATTAAAAGATACTGTCGGAACAGAAAATATTGATATGAACCGCTTTGAGCAGGAACTCATCTTTTATCTTGAAAAACTTGATATAAATGAAGAGAAGGTACGGCTTCGCAAGCATTGCGACTATTTCATTGAAACACTGAACGGAACTGAATCAAACGGTAAGATGCTCAACTTTATCTCACAGGAGATGGGACGCGAGATTAATACCATAGGTTCCAAAGCTAATGATGCTGCAATGCAAAAGCTGGTGGTCATGATGAAAGATGAACTTGAACGCATAAAAGAACAGGCTCTCAATGTCCTTTAGAACTATCGGTGAAGACTTCAGAAAGAAATAAACTGCTTATCATCTCCGCCCCCTCAGGAGCAGGAAAATCAACTCTTATAAACCATTTGCTGAAATCAGGAATGCCGCTCTCTTTTTCCGTCTCGGCAACAAGCAGAAGCCCGAGGAAAAATGAAATGGATGGTAAAGACTATTATTTTATCTCAGCTGATGATTTCCGAAGGAGAATTAATGGCAATGAATTTATTGAATGGGAAGAGGTATATAAAGATCATTTCTACGGTACACTGAAGAGTGAGATTGACAGGATAAATAAGGAGGGGAAAACGGCACTATTTGATGTTGATGTAATGGGAGGCATCAATCTGAAAAGGATCTTTGGCAATGATGCGCTGGCAATTTTCATTATGCCCCCCTCTGTAAATGAACTAAGGACAAGACTTATTAAAAGGGGCACTGACAAAAGTGAAAAGATAACTATGAGAATTGAAAAGGCCTCATCTGAGATTAAACTGGCTGATAAGTTTGACAGGATTATTATAAATGATAATCTGAATAAAGCCTGTAAAGAAATTGAAACTGTGGTAACTGATTTTCTGAAAAACAGATGATAGAAACAGGGCTTTTTTTCGGATCATTTAATCCGATCCATATCGGTCATATGGCTATAGCTAATTATATAGCTGAATATACTTCTTTAAAGGAGATAT
The DNA here is from genome assembly GCA_964524635.1 of uncultured Rikenella sp. GTDB lineage: Bacteria > Bacteroidota > Bacteroidia > Bacteroidales > VadinHA17 > SR-FBR-E99. The sequence continues at coordinate 6,092 of CAZGDJ010000173.1, forward strand.
GGTTTGTTGTCAGCCCTCAAAATCCGCTTAAATCAAAAGAAACTCTTCTTGATGATCGTGACAGGCTATACCTGGCAGAACTGGCCATCGGATATGATCCCCGCTTCAGGGTATCGGATATTGAATTCACTCTTCCACAGCCTTCATACACCATTGATACTCTTGCTTACCTTACAGAGAAATATCCTGAGCGAAGCTTTACTTTGATCATGGGGGAAGATAACCTTAACACACTTCATAAATGGAAGAATGCGGAAGAACTCGTTAAAAGATATCCAATAATTTTTTATCCGAGACTTAATCCGGGAAGGAAAAGCAGCCAGAGACTTATGGAGATTCTTGCAATGGCATCAATACATGAGATAAAAGCTCCGGTGATGGAGATTTCAGGAACATTTATCAGAAGTGCCATAAAACAAGGCAAAGATGTTGCCTGGTTTGTACCCGCTCCGGCATGGAAATATATCAGGGAAATGCATTTCTACGAGTAGAAAGACAAAAGATAAAAGGCAAAAGATAAAAGTGAGTTTTTCCGATGCCTGTAGTTCTTAATTTCAGCTGACTTTCCTGATTATCTCCATTCCCCTCTTCAATGCTTCCTCATTTAGCGGTATCAGGTTGTGATATCTTTCAGGAAGCGATTTCTTCAAACCCTTAATTACATTCTCGGTCTTAAGAATAGGTTTTACTTTCATGAAACCTCCAAGAACAATCATATTGAATACTTTCTGCATCTTCATCTTTGAAGCCTCTTCGGCAGCATCGACCCTGTAAATGATTATGTCCTTACGTTTAGGCGGATGTGTAATGCCGTTGCCGTCAAAGATTAAAACACCGCCGGGTTTAACTGTATTCTCAAACTTATCCATACTCTGCTGGTTAAGTATTATTGCAGTGTCAAACTTCTT
>CAZGDJ010000174.1:0-6808 GCA_964524635.1 uncultured Rikenella sp.
CAGCCATCTGAACTGGGCAAACTTACCGGCTCCGGCGTTGACCTCCAGCTGTCAGGACATACACATGATGGTCAGATGTGGCCACTGAGTCTTATCACAAAATCAATGTTTAAAATAAGCCATGGATTTGGCAGGTTTGGCAACTCTCAGGCAATAGTATCCTCAGGTTTTGGAATATGGGGACCCCGCGTGCGTATAGGTACCAGACCGGAAATTGTTGTTATTAACCTGAAAGGAAAATCCTAAATAATCATAAAGCCTCGTAGATCTTCTCCAGCATCATGCCTCTTGAACCTTTGATCAGGATCGTATAGTCTTTCGGAGGTACTTCAAGGAATCTTTTTCGCAGTTCTTCAGAATCGGCAAAAGTTTTAATGTTTTTGCCTGCCACAGCTGATTTAAATACCGGTCCGACAAGACAGACTTCCGTGATACCAAGCCTTTCTATGTTTTCTAATATTATTTTATGTTCACTAAAGCTTTCTGAACCAAGCTCAAGCATGTCGCCCAGGATGATCATTTTCTTTTCAGCATGGATCATGCTGAAGGCTTCCAGGGCTTTCAACATGCTTGAAGGATTGGCATTATATGAATCACATATAAGTGTATTATGGCTGGTGGTCATTACCTGTGACCTGTTATTTGAAGGTTTGTAGGCCGAAACAGCTTCAATCACCTTATCAATTGTCACGCCGAAGAACAGTCCCACCGTCATCGCTGCTCTTACATTGTCAATATTATAAGATCCGAACAGGTTCGTGGAAAACGCATAATGGTTTCTTTCAAAACAGACTTCCAGACCCATCTGAAGAGAATTGCTGTCTGTCAGACTGACAACCATATCTGTTCCTGTCGGATCAGAGTAAGGTACTGCCTTATGTGTGTGATGGTAAATAAGCTCTTTGAGTATGGCTGACTTTTCATTATAAAATGCAACACCCCCGTTTTTACCGAGCCATTGATACAATTCTGATTTTGCAGAAATGACCTCTTCATAAGAGCCAAAACCTTCAAGGTGAGCCTTTCCGATGTTGGTAATAAGACCATAAGAAGGCATTGCAATTTCACAAAGCGAGGCTATCTCTCCTTTATGGTTTGCACCCATCTCAATAACAAGAAAAGAAGCATCATCCGGTGCACTTAGAAGCGTTAACGGCACACCGATGTGATTATTGAGATTTCCGCTGGTACAATGTACCTTCCCTTTTTTCGACAATACTGTGTTTACCAGCTCCTTTGTGGTGGTTTTGCCATTGGTGCCTGTTATGCCTATTACAGGCACATTGATCGTTCTGCGATGCAGTATGGCCAGATCTTTTAATGTCTTAAGGGTATCATTAACGGTAAGCATTTTGTCTTCCTTCAGTGACTTATCGTCAACGATTGCTGCAATGGCACCTGCTTTGAGTGCTGCAGCTGCAAATTTATTACCGTCATGATTTGGGCCTTTAAGGGCAATGAATACCTCACCTTTTTTTATAACCCTGGTATCAGTACAGATACCTTTCGAACTGCGTATAAGGCTGTAAATCTCTCTCAGCTCCATGGCATTGTAAAAATAAGCCTCATTATTTTTGATAATGAGGCTTTATATTCTGGTTTAGTGTTAATTAAAATCCGGATGGGCTTCCCACTCTGATCATTGCACATCTGAATCCAAGGTCATCACGTGATGATTCCTGTTCAAGGAAGCGGCGTGCAGAAGGATTAAGCCAATAAGCTCTGTCTTTCCATGAACCGCCTTTAATAACTCTTGCCTTATCACTGATGAGGGTTACATAGTCATTATCAGTTGTGTTCTGAGAATACATTCTTTCGGTCTGTGGCAGTTCAGCGTTACCTGACCATTCTTCGCTGGAAGAAATGCTTGAGATAACGTCACCATCAAGATAGTTTCTGTAATCTGACTTCTGATAGTTATACCTGTTAGCCACATCATCAGCTTTAACAGTGTCTATCACAAGACGACCGAGCCTGTCTTTCTCGACTACCTGGCCGTTAGCGTCTCTGCGAAGGTCAGTGAATACGTTACCTCTGAAGGGGTTAAAGCCGTCAACATCTTCAGAAGAGAGCGGACGATAAACATCCTGAGTCCATTCATTTACGTTTCCGGCCATACAATAGAGTCCATAGTCATTCGGCCAGTATGATCTTACATCAACGGTAATGCTACCAGCATCGTTCAGGCTACCGGCAACACCCATCATGTCTCCACGGCCACGAACAAAGTTCGCCATGAATTCACCCCTGTATTTGGCAGCTGAGTTACGAACGGTAGGTCCATCCCATGGATACAAAGCTCTCTCGTAGATTCTCTCTTCAAAAGTATTGCCTTTAAGGCCATAGGAAGCAAATTCCCACTCAGCTTCCGTCGGGAGACGATAGCGCGGCAGCAGTATTCCGTCTTCCTGGCGAACACGCGGATGCTGTTCATCAACTCTTTCACCGGGTATACCTTCATATTGTCCCTGAAGGTAAGATTCTGTATTAAAGTTATTTGCACCAGTCTGTTCAATATTTTGCTCCTGCCATTTGGAATCAACAAGAATCATTTCATTTACCCTGTCAGATCTCCATACACAGTAGTCAGAAGCCTGAAGCCAGCTAACACCAACAACAGGATAGGTATTATACGATGGGTGTCTGAAATAGTAATTAACATAAGGCTCATTAAATCCCAGAGGGCTTCTCCATACCAGAGTGTCAGGCAAAGCCCTGCGGTGTACTTCAGGATAGTCTCTGTAAACTCTTTTTAACCAGTACAGATATTCACGGTAGTCAAGGTTCGTAACCTCAGTCTCATCCATATAAAATGATGATACTGTCACTCTGCGCGGTTGATTATTCCAATCAAACATCACATCCTGATCTACCCTTCCCATTGTAAAAGTACCGCCTTCTATCAGCACCAGGTTTGGACCGGTAATCTGCTCAGAAGACTCCCCTATCGGATACCCAAGGTCATTAACATCGTTTGATTTGGGATCCTTATAACTCCATCCTGTGGTGGGTGATTCAGTAGCCTGCTTCGGAGCTCCCTTGCAAGAAAAAAGGAAGAGAGCAACAACAACAATAACCGGTAAAGTTCTGAATTTATACATGATCTCTTAAGTATTAAATCAAGTTTAACTTTCAAATATATAAAAAATATCTAATAAATAACTCTGCCTCAAAAATAACTACAATTCGGGTAATTTTATTATATGTACTACCTTTCTTTTATTAACATTATTGAAACAAACTCCAAGCCCTGCTTTGATTACGGCTGTTCCGGGGATACCAGCGCTTCTGCCTGATACGCAATAACTATATGATAATGTGATATTTGTTGTATTAAAACTCCATCCTAATGAGGGTTCGAGAGCCGATATCCCGGACTTGATGTACCATGCAGAAAGGCCGAAAGCCAACTCCTTAAGGGTAGCCACGGCACCAATATTAACAATCAAACCTGTTCCCTGTATCATGCATTCCACTGATGGCTGAATAATGCCGTCACTATGACCAAAAGGGAGAGAAACCCCGGCATTGATAGTGTATAATCGTCTTATTCTGTTGTGATTCTGTTGGTTACTGCTCAGAAACGGCTGTGTCAGATGCATTATGGAAAGGCCTCCGTACCATGGCCCGGAACTAACGCAAAAGCCTGTTCCAATGTCAAATAAAGTGATACCGGCATCAGTAACTGTTTCTGATTGTACACCGGTCAACCCTCCATAAGGATCATAGTCGCCCGGGAAAATTACCGCACTCCTGTTTATTCCCAGATGTACAGCTGAGGCAGTTATGCCAGCATTAAAATAGAGTCCGGGGCCAGCCTTAAGGTGATATGAATAGCTAAAACCTGTTCTCAGGTCATTCATCACATCTCCCTGCATATCATCACTCGCCCATATTGCAACACCGCCATGTAATGATTCTATGAAGTCATCCCAGGAAGCATAGACAGAGTTAAGTTTATATCCTGCACCCGGCAAAAAAGAGTAACATGAAGTTTTGAGTGAAGATTTTCCTGAAGACCCGGCAAACGAAGGATTGTACATGACGTACATACCTGAGAAAGATCCATACCAGCTATCCTGTGCTGCGGCTGAAACGGTTATTGCAGCAAAAACAAAAATCATTATACCCTTCTTGAAACACATAGTTCCCTGTCTGCAATATCAACGCATTTAGATCGTTAATATTTTACTCCTGATGTCGTTTTATGCGGAGTAAAGATAATCTACTTCACTATCTTTGCGAAGATGAAGCTAAAAAAAGCACTCATACCATTCATACTGTTATATCTGCTTCAAAGTGTGCCTGTTGAAGGGCAGGAATATGCTGCTTCATCAGTTCTCAATCAGGGAAAATGGGCAATGATCGCAGTTACTGAACCCGGTATATACCGTCTGGATTACTCACAGATAAACAGTATGGGCATTGGTGACCCTGCCTCAGTGGCTCTGTTCGGAAATAACACCGGACAGTTATCTTTCTACAACGATGGCTCGGCCCCGGATGATCTCAGGGAAATTGGCATTCTGATTGATAAAGGCACGGATAACGTTTTCAACGAAGGAGATTTTATCCTGTTCTACGGAGAAGGAACCAACAGATGGAAGTACAATGATGCAGAGAAAAAATATGATTTTAAAAGAAACCATTATTCAGATACTGCATTTTACTTTGTTACAACCGGGAGTGGTTTGTCTGCTTCAGTTATTACAGAACCGGATCAGCCATCGCCACCAACACATTTCACCTCTTCTACTGATGTTTACTACCGTTATGAGAATGAAAAAGTAAGTATCATTAAGTCAGGGAGAGAATGGTACCAGATGGCAATACCAGGTATTGAGAATGCAATAAACCCTCACTTTAAAAATTTAATAACCGGTGAAAGAATACATTACAGGGTAAGGATTCTTTCACGCTCAGACGGATCGAGCTCATTTACATTCAAACAGGGCGGCACTGCTATTGCTTCCGTTTCTGTCCCCCCTGTTAATATGGCCGACATAAACGGGGTCTATGCCAATATCGGGTCATTGACAGATTCATGTTTTCCGGCTTCAACATCACCTGAATTTTCGCTCTCTTTTTCCAACAATGGAAATTTAGCCGCATCGGGGTACATTGATTATGTTGATTTAAATTCAAGAGCGCAGCTTGTTTACTCAGACAGGCTGTTGTTCATTAATGATTCAAGGACTACCGGTATATCCAACATAACTCAATTTACCATATCCTGTTCTTCATCCCTCAGAGTCTGGGATGTAACAGATCCTTTTCTTCCCAGGATGATCGCGACATCATTTACAGGCACAAATAATACTTTTAAAGTTGCCACTGATTCACTCCGCACATTTGTAGCATACGACAGTAAACACTTAATGAGGCCGATAATACTGGACCGGGAAGTTACAAATCAGAATCTGCATGGTATGAGTCCTGCTGATATGATTATAGTCAGTCATCCCGTTTTCACTGATTACGCAATGAAGATTGCCAAATTACATATGGATGATGACGGCACAAAATCAATAGTTGTAACTCCGCAGCAGATATACAATGAGTTTTCCGGAGGTAATCCGGATGCAGCAGCAATACGCAATTTTGTTAAAATGATCTGGGAACGAGGTAAAAGCTCATCCACCCCGTTAAAATACCTGCTTCTGCTCGGTGACGGTTCTTATGAAAATAAGACAGGCACGCCGTTCAATCCTTCATATATTCCGACCTGGCAATCTCAAAATTCACATATTGGGGTACTCTCATTCACTTCTGACGACTTCTACGGCTTGCTTGACGAGGGTGAAGGTGAGGCTGACGGTTACCTTGATATTGGCATCGGGCGCCTTCCTGTATCTGACACTACCGAAGCCGGTATTGTGACCCGTAAGATTAGCTCCTACTTAGGCAAATCGGGGTTTGGGTCATGGCGCAATATTCTTTGTATGGTGGCAGATGATGAAGATGGCAATATGCACATGACTGATGCTGAAGCATTATCTGAAACCGCGTCAGCCAATGCTCCGCCTGTGGTGATAGAAAAAATTTACCTTGACGCTTACAGGCAAGTCACCTCTGTTTCAGGAAACTCATATCCGGATGCTGTGAAAGCAGTAAACAACCGTATTACTGCAGGCTGCCTTATATTTAATTATGTTGGACATGGAAGTGAAACGGGTCTTGCACATGAACGAGTAATAAGGACTGATAATATTAATTCATGGGATAATAGCCCGATGCTTCCTCTTTTTATTACTGCCACCTGCGAGTTCTCAAGGTTTGATGATGTAGAGATCAACCCTGCAACAGGAGAAATTTCAGAACGCACATCTGCAGGGGAGATGGTATTGCTGAATCAGCATGGCGGAGGGATTGCTTTAATGAGCACAACGAGGGTCGTCTATTCTGCACCTAACTTTACTCTGAACAATAATATTTACAAATACGCCTTTTCTACTGCTTCTGATGGCCGTTCAATGAGGCTTGGAGATATAATCAGGCTTGCAAAAATCAATTCCGGTTCAGGCATGAACAAGCGCAATTTTCTTTTATTGGGTGACCCGGCATTAAGGCTGGCCTGGCCAAAGGAAGGAACGGTTGTGACAGACAGTATAAATAATATCTCGGTGGAAATGGAGCCCGATACGGTGAAAGCATTATCTCTCATTACAATAAGTGGCCACATTGAAGACAATACAGGTAACATAATGACCGGTTTCAACGGAACGATAGACCCTGTTGTTTATGATAAGGAATCTTCTCTCAGCACTCTTGCCAACGATGGGGGTCCGGTAATGACGTTCCCGGTAAA
>CAZGDJ010000175.1:0-6805 GCA_964524635.1 uncultured Rikenella sp.
TCTTGGAGAATGCCCCACCTGTGGAACAGTTAACGCTGATATCCTGTTCAATATTCTGGAGACCAAGGTCATTGATGAGTTCGGCCGCTATACTGACAAAAGGAAAGTTACACCCGCCGAATGGGCTGAGTTATTTCGAAAACAGAATCCCGTTAATCCCACTCAGGAAGATAAGTCCCCACCACACTCAAATTTGCAGAAACCAGGATGGATTCAGCAGTTCAAAATCTTTCTTGCAAGAGATCTTAAGAGCAAAACAGCTGACAGGCAATATCTTCTGATAACCCTTCTTGAGGGACCTTTGCTGGGGTTAATCCTGTCTTACATCATCAGGTATATAGCTGATCCTTTGTCGGGGGCCTATATTTTCAGGGAAAACGAGAATATCCCCATCTATATCTTTATGCTAATTATTGTGGCTCTTTTTCTAGGCCTGACTATCAGTGCAGAGGAGATTTTCAGAGACAGGAAAATGCTCAAGCGCGAGCATTTTCTAAATCTCAGAAGGAGCAGCTATCTGTTGGCTAAAGTTGGTGTAATGATTATTATTACCGGAGTCCAGGCATTCCTTTTCCTGATAGTTGCAAATCCGATTCTGGAAATTAAAGGACTTTTTTTCTCATACTGGATTGCCTTTTTTACTACTGCCTTTTGTGCAAATATGATAGGGCTGAACATTTCCTCCGCATTTAACTCAGCAATAACTATTTATGTAGTAATCCCGGTCCTGATGATCCCGATGATGATACTCAGCGGTGCGATGTTCCCGTTTGATAAACTTAACAGGGATCTGGGAAGTGTTGACAAAGTCCCTCTGGTTGCTGAAGCTATGCCAACCAGATGGACTTATGAAGCATTAATGGTCAGACAATATACGGGGAATGAATATGATAAAAGAGTGTACAGGCTGAAACAACAAATGAGCGTCTCTGATTTTAACACTATCTACCGTATACCCAGGACACAGGAAGAAGTGGGGAAAATGCAGGAACGCTTAAGAAGTGAAGGAAAGATCTCTCCTGCAGATAATCATCTGAAACTGATATACAACGAAGTCAGAACTATATCATCGGGTGGAGTAATCAGACCGTTTTCGGGTCAGGATTCGATTATTTCCAGGTTTTTTGATACGGATATGTGCCAGCGACTTTCATTCTGGCTTGACACAGCAGCAAAAGAATATATCAGGAACAGTAATGCAGCTGACAATAAAATGGATGAATACATAAGTCAGAATAAAGAAGATCTTAATTTTATCTACAATACATACCATAATGATAAGCTAGAAGAGATAGTGAAGAAGGTGTATGAAAAAAATAAGATCCTCGAATACAGGAACAGGTTCATTCAGAATGTTGACCTGATTTACCTTGAGCCCCGCCAAGCCTGTCAGATATGTTTCAGAACTCACTTCATGGCGCCTGTCAAGAAGATATTTGGTCTTACCATTGATACTTTTACTTTTAATATATCTCTGGTTCTGTTTTCGGTAATAATTCTTTACGCAATGCTCTATTTTGAAATCCTTAAAAAAGCAATTATCTTCATTGAGGGTTATCGCTTTCAAAAAAGAAAGAGAAAATAACTTTTATTGACCTTTTTTTCTATTTTTGTATAATAACAAATCCACCTGATGACAGGAACTTTATCAAAGCTGGCTGCCGTAATCCTGCTGATTGTTGTCTGCTCATGCAGGAATAATGCATCCAGGCAGGGAGATTTGGCATTCAGTGTGACAGATTCAGTGCCCGTCTTAGAAGCTGAGAAATTAAGTACAGAAGCCATTGCTGATATTGTTCAGAATATAGCTTCACCGGTTGAAATATCTGCCATCCTGCAATCTATTCAGGTTCCCTTTTCTGCTGAATACCTTGCTCCAACCCTTGATGCTGACAGGCTAACCACCAATAATCAGAAAGCGGTAATGCTTGGTATTTATGGTGCTGATCTCGGGTACCTTAATATGTATGAAAAAACAGGTAATTCTATCGACGTCCTGACAACTATTAATAGCCTGGCTGAAGGCCTTAGAGTAGGGCAGTTCTTTGATTTCGAAACTATTAAGAGGCTATCTATAAACAGAAATGATCTTGATTCACTCTTATTCATTTCAATTAGTTCCTATAACCAGATCGATGAGTACCTGAGACAAAACAACAGGGGGTCAGTCTCGTCGCTTATGATAACAGGAGTATGGGTCGAGGGGCAATATCTGGCCACGCAGGTGGTTTCGAAATATCCTGACAAAAAGTTAAAAGACAGAATCGGAGAACAGAAGATCATTTTGAATGATCTTCTTATGTTGTTGTTGCCTTACCGTGACAGCAACGCTGAGTTTTCCACACTATACAATTTAATGGAACAAATAAGTGTTGCGTACCGTGACATAAGTATAACCTATAAACTTGGTGAACCCGAGACAATTGAGCAGGATGGACGTCTTGTATTAGTTCAGCATGAAGAAAGTATTGTAAACATGACTGATGATCAGCTGTCGAAGGTGATTAATCTATCATTAGAGGTAAGAAACAAATTAATTGAAGGTAAATAAGATGAAGCACAGGTTTGTCATTCTAGCACTAGCCCTGGCCTTTGCACCAGTTGCCTTATTGAGCCAGTCGGCATCTGATGATCTTGTAAGCAAATGTGCGCTTACAGCAGGTGATAACACAACATACCTTAAAGACTTTCGTGTGCAACTGCCGAAAGCAGCCACAAATACCACTCCGCCTATTTATAAGGCAAACATGTACCTTATGAAAAACATGAAGTACAGGTTTTCTCTGTGTAATGCACCGGAATCAAAAGGAGAGTTGGTGATAACTATTTATGATGAAACAACAGAGCTTATTTCGTCATTAATTAAGAGCACCGGGAAAAAGTACAGTTCACTTGATTTTAATTGTAACAAGACCGGGCTATACACACTCTGGTTTGCTTTTGACAGCGGGGAACAGGGTACCGGTGTTGGAGTGGTCTCTATGGTCAAGTGATCAGTAAGGCCAGATTCTCGAAACAATCAGCATCAACAACGTTGCCAGGAGTAGAATCTCTGCCGTGGTTGTACGACGCGTGAATACATAATAATTGGCCATTATGTAGCTCACTGGAATAGCCGCAATGGCTGTCATTTCAACAGAGGCTGAAGGCACAAGTAATAAAGCCCCAAGACTTATAATTAACATCCAGATCAGCATTGAAAAGCTCTTTTGAGTCTTGATTTTCTGCGTTGCCATTTCTGTCATCAACTTATAAAACCCCGGGATGAAATTAATAGCAATTGCTATCAGTAAGATTATTAAAGTCCTGCTCCAGTAAACGGATGGAGCCTCTTCAAACAGGTTAGAGTAAATAATATCTGCAAGCCTGGCAGGGTCTTTCCCGGTAAGGTACCAGTAAGCAAAAAGCACAGCCCAGGGAAGTATTGCTCCAAAGAAAGCGGCAACAATCTCTTTAATGTCAGGTGTACGAAGGATCAGTGTGCCGATAATGACCAGAATAAAAAACCATAGAGCATTTGCATAGATTAGCCCGGCGACAGAAATTATCATTGCAGCATCAAAGAAATTATATGCCACTCCGTTTTTACGATAAGAAATAATCATCCTCCATAAAGCCAGTATTATAAGAATAGCGGCAGGTAAAGCAGGGTTGAGGATCATCTGTCCGGGGAAGATGGAGTACAGGATTATAAATATTAAGGCAGGGAAGTAAGTACGACGGGCTATAAAAAACAATGATGTGTTGAACCTTCCTATTATAACAACAAGTACCCACATTATAATAAAAGAGATCACAACAGAAAGAATCTGGTGACCTTCCAGGGCGTGCAATATGAGAGCCCACAGAGGCATTATCGCTCTACCCTCTGTCTGATAAATTACCGGAGGATTAATGAAGAACCCGATCCATAGCGCACCTGCTATAATTAACAGGAGCAAAATGGGGCCATACCCGGTGCTTCTGAAAAACTTTACTAACATTCAGTTGTATTAGTCAGGTCAAATCCGATATCTTTTCTGAAATAACTTCCTTCAAACTTTATTCTTGATGCATTCTCATAGCTTTTTGAGAGTGCCTCGCACATGTCGTCACCAATAGAAGTAACCGCCAGAACACGTCCTCCGCTATTCACAAGGTTTCCGTCAGTAAGACGTGTCCCTGCATGAAAAATAATACTGTCCTTTACGTTTTCCAGTCCGGAAATTCCACAGCCTTTCTGAAATGAATCAGGGTACCCTCCTGAAACGATCATTACAGTTACAGCTGTTTTGTCACTTATGGAAATAGATTTTTCTTTCAGGTTCTGATGGGCGACTCCTTCAAGGAGATCAAGGAAGTCTGTCTCAATACGGGGCATTACCACCTCTGTTTCAGGGTCACCCATTCGTGCATTATATTCAATAACGTAGGGTTCTCCATCCACATTCATGAGGCCAAAAAAGATAAATCCACGATAATCGATATTTTCCCTTCTGAGTCCATCAACAGTTGGTACAATAATTCTTTCCTCAACTTTCTTCATAAATGCCGGTGTAGCAAAAGGTACTGGTGAGACAGCACCCATTCCTCCTGTATTTTTCCCTGTGTCTCCTTCCCCAATTCTCTTATAATCTTTTGCTTCAGGCAGCATTTTATAATTAATCCCGTCTGTGATAATAAATGCCGAAAGTTCAATTCCTTTAAGGTATTCCTCAATGACAACCCTGTTGCCTGCTTCGCCAAACCTGCCAGCCAGCATCGCCTTCAATTCACTAAGGGCTTCATTATAATTATCAATTATAAGAACACCCTTACCGGCAGCCAGACCATCTGCTTTCAGAACGTATGGCGGCTTCAGTGTTGTCAGAAATTCAGCTGCATCTTCAATACTATCTGCCGTAAAAGTGGCATAACGTGCAGTGGGTATCTTGTTCCGTACCATGAATGCCTTGGCAAAATCCTTGCTCCCTTCCAACATTGCTCCTTTGCGGGACGGGCCGATAACGGGGATCTTTTTCAGCTTTTCATCATCTTCAAAATAATCACGTATGCCATCGACAAGAGGTGCTTCGGGACCAACAAGAACGATATCGACTGAGAGTTTAAGTACTGCCTCCCTGATTGCATTAAAATCATGAAGGTCAAGGTTTACATTTTGAGCGATTTCAGCTGTACCCGGATTACCCGGAGCAATAAAGATTTTCAGTGGTTTTAAGCTTTGAGCCAGTTTCCATGTAATTGCATGCTCGCGGCCCCCTGAACCTAAAATAAGTATATTCATATCAGAGCTTTATATCCATTTCAAAAATAGCATTTCAAGCGGAAAAATTTATCAATGCATCATTTTATCGTTGACAGGCATAAATTCATAGCCTGCATCAAGAGAAGACCTGAGAAATCTGTCAAGGAACTTAAGCGCACTGCTTCTGGCAACGTCATGCAGAACAATGATTGAGCCTGGTTTTATATTGTGATTGAGCACTTCGAGACAGTACTCTGGTGACAGCCTGTTGTCAAAATCATATGGCATAAGATCCCAGAAAACTATTCTCATTGATCTCTCCAGTATTTTATATTGTCTTAAACGAATGCGCCCATAAGGAGGTCTGAATATCTTGCTGCAAGTTATATCACGACCTTTGAAGACATCGGAACAATAATTCCTGACAGAAGATGAAAAACCGTTCAGGTGGCTGTACCCATGGTTCCCGATTGCATGTCCTTCAGAAGCAATTTTTGCGAACAGACCTGGCTGCTCAATTACCTTTCGGCCAGTACAGAAAAAAGTGGCAGTCACATTATGTGCCCGCAAAATGTCCAATACCGCAGGAGTAGAATCCGGATCCGGACCATCATCAAAAGTAAGGTAAAGCCTCTTGCCGGGGCCGGGGACCCTGAATAATGCATCAGGATAAAGCAACCTTGAAGGCAATGGTTTACCTGTCTGCCTTATCATTGCATCGGCACTTTGCCATAATACTTGTTCAATTCCTCATTCGCTTTCTCAGCCAGGGCGATGAGCTTGCCGGCCTCTGCAATATTGAATACCTCGTAAATCGCCCGTAATGATATACTCGAATAATACTCAAGACCGTAAGTTTTCCCGTCAGGTAAATCATTGATGAAGCGCAGGTAATTTACGGAATCATCTATTATATCGTTCAGCACTTTTTCAGCCTTTTCTGAATTTCCGGCCATAACCAGGGCTTTCCCCAGTTCAATGCTAAAGTAATCGTAAGGAATCTTTTCCGGTGGGACGATAGACAGACCTCTCTCCGCAGCTTCCAGTGCACGCACAGTATCGCCTTCACCTGAAAGGGCAATTGAAAGCCGCCCGAATTGCCTCCGGAAAACATCAAGAAGCCTGCGATTGTTTTCATCAAGATACACATCAGGGTCAGATGCATTGCCCCACTTGAATTTGTTCATCATGTTCTCATACATCACATCTGTATCAATCATACCTGTCTCACCGGCTTCAGGCTTATCAATCCTGATAGGGCTTACTCTAAAGGCCATGCCTTCAAGCACAAAAAAATTCTCAAGGCCAATATAGGTTGAGCCTGGAACTGTAACAGCATAGTATAAGGGTCTCTCCCAATCATTACCTGCCATAAAGTCCATAATGGCAAGGTCATTTTTGCCTGCCGTGGAGCCCTTAAACTTCCAGATCATTGGAGATAGGATTCTATCTGCATGATATGGCCGCACTGCACCGTTGTTCAATACATTTGCAGAATCAACATCGACAATGAATTCCCTGACCGGAATAAAATTATAGAAATCCCCCTGGCCTGACAAATCAACCTGGGCTCTTTTGTCA